>JAPOZF010000177.1 GCA_026706165.1 Gemmatimonadota bacterium | reverse complement strand
CGAGAGCGTGTTCGGGCGGTTCGGCATCTTCGCCCACGACATCGAAGCCGAAGACCAGGCAGCCGCGGTGTTGAGTTTCGCCAACGGCGCCCTGGGAACCCTCTACACGACGACCTGCTGCTATCCCGGCTACGATCAGCGCATCACCCTCTACGGGGACCGCGGTTCGATCGTCAAGGAGGAGGGGACGCTGGTGAGCTGGAAAACCGCCGACGACCCGGAGGGCGCTGAAGAGGCGGAGCTTCTCGGGCGCTTCGGAGCCGGGGCCGCCAGGGGAAGCGGAGCAGCCGATCCGATGGCGGCGAGCTTCGACGGTCACACGGGGATCGTGGCCGACATGGTCGCGGCGATCCGCCAGGACCGCTCCCCGGAGATTTCCCTGGCAAGCGCCCGCCACGCCGTGGAGATCATCAACGCCGTTTACGAATCGGGCCGGGCCGGAGCCCCGGTCACACTGGGAGATTAGCAATGGCCCATCATCAGTTCACCCCCGACCATTACCACACCGCCATAGGGAGCCACGAGCCGGTTCTCGAAATCGCGCCGGGCGACACTGTGTCGACGACGACCGTCGACGCCAGGGGCGGGGACGCGAGCGGCGCGACGGTGACCGAACGCGGCAACCCGCAGACAGGCCCCTTCTACATCACCGGGGCCGAGCCCGGGGATACCCTGGTCATCACCCTGGACGAGCTGAAGCCCAACAGGCCGACGGGATTCACCGGCCTGCGCATCGCCCCCAACGTTCTCGATCACGGCTACGTTCCGCAGTTCGGGGACGGACTCGGCGACGGTACCGCCCAATGGGCGGTGGATACGGAGAAGGGCACGGCGCGGCTCATGTCTCCCGAGGGGCCGTTGACGGGAATCGAGCTCGACCTCGACCCGATGATCGGCTGCTTCGGGGTGGCCCCGCCGCGCCGGCAGGCGATCTCGTGCGCCACCTCGGATACCCACGGCGGCAACATGGATTACCGGGGGTTCCGGCAGGGAGTGAAGGTCTACTTCCCGGTTGCCGTCGAGGGCGCCCTGTTTCACCTGGGAGACGGCCACGCCGTGCAGGGAGACGGCGAGATCGTCGGCACGGGGATAGAGATCTCGTTCGACGTCACCTTCACCGCGGATCTGATCAAGGACAAGCGGATCGGCTGGCCTCGTGCGGAAAACGACGAATACCTGATGGCGGTCGGAAATGCCCGGCCCCTCGACCAGGCGCTGCAACACGCGACCACCGAACTCGTCGAGTGGCTTCAGACCGACTACGGAATGGACGCCCGCACCGTTCACATGCTGCTCGGGCAAGTTGTGGAGTACGACGTGGGGAACGTCTTCGACCCGGCCTACACGATGGTGTGCAAGGTCGCCAGGAAATACGTCGAGCAGCTGTCGTAGTTCTGAAGGGAGGGATGTCAGGCGGGGCGGGTGTCTGAATCCTCCTCGTCCGGGGAGGGTTTCCCGCCGCCGGGAACCTCGACCTCGCCGCCCTTGGCGATGTCCATCAAGGCATCCTGAAAACTGAGAACCTGCTCGCCGGGAAGCGGCTCGAGGCGCAGGTAGGAACCATCGGACTGCAACAGCCGCGCCTTGACGCGGTCGCTCAGGCAGAGCTGCAGCTCCTTGTACAGGCGCTCCTTGAGCACCGGGTCCTCTACCGGAAAGACCACCTCGACCCGTCCCCTGAGATTGCGGTTCATCCAGTCGGCGCTGCCCGCCCAGATCTCCGCGTCGCCGCCGTTGTGGAAATAGAACACGCGGCTGTGCTCGAGATAGCGCCCGATGATGCTGTACACCCGGATGTGTTCGCTGATTCCCAGCATGCCGGGGCGCAGGCAGCAGATTCCCCTGACCACCAGGTCGATCTCGACGCCGGCGATCGAGGCCGCGTAGAGATCGCGGATGATCTCCGGGTCCACGAGTCCGTTCATCTTGGCGATGATGCGGGCCGGCCTTCCCTGCCCGGCGAACTCCGCTTCCCTTTGAATGCGCTCGACCATGCCGCTCAGCAGCGTCGTCGGCGCGACCAGCAGCTTCTGAAACCTTTCCGTCGATTTGGCGG
>JAPOZF010000293.1 GCA_026706165.1 Gemmatimonadota bacterium | reverse complement strand
GTACAGCCCCGGCACCCCGGAGCGCCACAGCCAGAAGCCGATGGCGGCGAAGCTGACGAGAAAGCCGAAGACGGCAGTGCGGTAGCGCAGCAGCTCCTCGCTGTCGTCGACCCCTTTGCGGGGGTTCCAGGCGCTGCGCATGACGTCCCGCAGGTGGGCGCGTGCGCTCCACAGGCCGAAGAGGATGAAGACGATCGCCGCCCCGGTCTGCTGATGCACGAGGTCGGCGATAGGAGGCCACTCGTAGCCGCTGAGGCGCTCGGTGCTGGCGACGCCGAAGACGTTGAAGACCCCCTCCTGGACCTTGTAGAAGAGGAAGAAGAACCAGACGCTGAAGGTGAGGTCGAGGCTGGCGAGGTAGAAGAAGCCGATGTAGGCGAACACGACCCTCATCGGCAGGTTGACGGTGCCCCGGAACATCGGGAAGCTGGCGCCGAGGTCGGGGTCGGGCAGGAAGGGGAAGTGGAAGTTGAGCCCCTTCATGGTCAGGTAGATGAAGGGCAGGGAGAACCCCACCCACATGACCGGGTTGCGGAACAGGGGCGGGACCTTCGACACCGCCCCCTCCTCGCCGGCGAGCATTCCCTGCGGCAGCTGCATCATCGGGTAAGCTAGGCGCTCGTGGGTCGACCACTGACGGTGCAGGATGCCGCTGAGACAGATGAGCATGAACCCCATGACCACCACCAGCCCGAGCCACCAGGCCATCGGCTCTACCCACACCTCCCAGGGAATCGGGGTCCCTTTGGGCAGACCCTCGTAGTATCCCTTGATGGCCTCGGGGTCCTGGGGCACCATCCACTGCGGTATGTAGTCGAAGAAGAGCTCTTCGAAGCGGTTTTCGGGGGTGGCGTAGTAGAAGGGGTAGACGATGGTGCCGATCAGAAAGAACATCAGCCCCCAGGTCGGCACGGTCACCGCCATCAGCAGCATGCAGTAGATGAGGACGAGGTCGGGTTTCGACAGCGCCAGCCTGCGGCCGAGGAAGGCGACGACGATGTTGGCGAAGATGACGCAGGCGAAGAAGAGCAGGGCCCCGGGCGAGGAGGGGTTGAACCCGATCCAGTGGTACTGGAAGACGGTGACGTACGGGGCGACGACCCCGATCGCCAGGCACAGGAGCGTGCCGATGCCGAGTCCCTTCAGGCTGAAGGGGGATTTGCCCACGTCGTCGGTTTTACCTGTTGCCCGCGGGTGATGTGTCGGGCGGTTCCCTCATGCGACAGGTGGCCCCTGCCCATTGTCCGCTTCCGATCCCGGGACTGCCGCCGTCCCTATGGGTGAAGGGAAAGCTCCCGGGCTGCGGCGTACGTGATCCGCGCCAGCTCGGCCGGCGACTCTCCCCGCCGGGGGTTGGCCACCTCGAAAGTCCAGAAACCGCGGTAGCCGACCTCGCGCAGGGCCTCGCGGATCGCCTCCCAGTCGAGGTCCCCCTGCAGCGGGGCCCAGTGGTTGTCCTGCGGGTCCTCGCCGTCGACGTCCTGCAGATGGGTGCCCCAGAGACGCTCGCCCGCGGTCCTGATTTCTGAGGCCGGGTCGTTCCCCGAGGTCCAGGCGTGGCCGGTGTCGACGACCAGCCCCACCGCCTCCTCCGGGTAGTCGTCGACGAGGCCGCGCAGCTCCGTCATGGTCAGGAACGGGTAGTGGGAGCGGTAGGGCAGGTTCTCCAGCAGAATTCGCACTCCCGACTCGAGCGCCACCGGCACCAGGTCGTCGAGGGAGCGCCGCGCCGCCCCGGACATGATCCCGGTCAACTCCGGGCGTTCCGGATCCTCGACGAACCGCGGGTTCGGCACCGGGTGGATGACCATGCCGCCGGCACCGAGGGCACCCGACATGCGCAGGTATTCCGCGAGCAGGGCGGCCTTCTCCCGCCGCCAGCCCTCCTCCGGGGCGCCGAGCACGTTGCGCATCATCGGCGCGTGCACGGTTCCGGCGCGCAGACCGGACTCCTCGATCCGCGACCGCAGCTGCCCGAGCTCGCGGTCTGTGAAGATCCGGTCGAGGTGCCCCTCCTGCGAGGAAAGCTCGATGTGGGAATACCCGGCGGCGGCGA
>JAPOZF010000103.1 GCA_026706165.1 Gemmatimonadota bacterium | reverse complement strand
CGGAAGTCGAAGTAGAGGTGGCCGCAGTCGGCCCCGTAGGAGGACTCGCCCAGGGAGGATACCGCGAGAGCTATCGACCCCCGGCTCGCTTCGGTCCGGCGGCCCCCGTCCCTGCGGGATCCCCGGTCAGCAACTCCCGTTTAACCCGGCCCCAGCTCCGGTCCACGACCGCGGTCGGGTCCAGCCTTTCCAGCGCCCAGACCTCGTTGAAGAGGCCGACCTCCTTGGCCCCCCCGATAAACAGGGCGCGGTTCTCTCCCTCGATGTAGACCGCCGCAGCACCGCTGCGCGGTTCCGGCGCGGCGCCTTCCGGTTGCAGCAGGTTCCAGGCGCCGGCGGCGAGATCGAAAGCCCAGGTATCGTCGCTCCTGGGCCCGAGGCCCCCTATCCCGGCGCCTCCGAAGATGACGAACCGGTGGCTCCCCGGGTCGTACACGCTTGTGGCAAAGGTGCGTCCCCCGGGGCCGCTCTCCGGGGTGATGTCGCTCCAGGCCCCGGTGTCGAGGTCGAAGGCCCACAGGTCGTTCAGGGCGTTGCCGCCCCCCTGGCCGCCGAACATGAGCATGCGGTAGCCGACCGGATCGTAGGCCGCGGTGTGCAGGCAGCGGGCAAGGGGCCGTGGGTCGCTGCTGATGTCGTTCCAGACCGAGGCCGCCGGGTCGAATGCCCAGGTGTCGTCGAAGCGGCCGAGGTCGGTGAACCCGGCGAAGCTGACGAGGCGTCCGGCGCGGGAGTCGAAGACGGCCGCGGTTCCGTAGCGGGAGGCGGGCCGGGTTTCGGGGGAGAACAGGCTCCAGGTGTGGTCGCTGAGGTCGAAGGCCCAGACGTCGTTGAAGAAGTCGCCGAGATGGCGGCCGGACCAGACGAGCATCTGGCGGCCGGCCGGGTCGTACACGGCGTTGTGGGACCAGCGGGTGTGGGGGGCCGGACCTGAGTCGGGGGTGATCTTCCTCCAGGCCGGGGGGGAGAGGCCGAGCTCCCAGACGTCGTTGAGGTCGCCGCCGGCTCTCAGCCCGCCGAAGAGGAGGACGCGGTGTCCGGCCGGGTCGTAGACCGCCGCGGCGTTGGAGCGGGGCACGGGGGCTTCTCCTTCGGGATGCAGCTGGACCCACTCCAGGGCGGCGGCCCCGCCGGCCAGCAGGAGCGGGAGAACGAGGGCGGTGCGCTTCATGGCGGTCCTTTCTCACATGAGGCGTGGCGCTTGTCCGTATGACGCGCGATGCGGCCATAAGATGCGCGGTTTTTTCGAGGGGCGCTCCTGCAGGCCCCCCCGAAACCCGGTCAGTACCCCGCCTCCTTGTCGACCAGCCCCAGCAGCGGCCGCCCCTGATCGAGGCGCTCGAAATGGACAGGTTGCGTCGAGGGAGCAGCTCATGGCAACGCTCAGGCTCCTCCGGGGTCACCGGTCCAGGGCGCGGTATACCGCATCCTTGTCGGACAGATTGACGCGAGCCCCCATCGGTCTGGCTATCCATCGCGAGGGAGTAGAGGCCGCGTCAGGCGTAGAATCCTCCTTCAGTGCCCGCGCCAGAAGATCGGACACGAGCCTGCCAAGGGACTTGCCCTCCTTCGCTTGAAGCCGCTTCAGCTCGCGGAGGACGGGATCGTCGATATCGAGTGTCGTTCTCATGGGATTATCCTGTGTTTTGCATCAGCTACGCCGATGATGCGGTGATGCAAGGCAATCAGGGGATGCGGAATGTACCATGCAGTTTATGCCGTCCGCTCGCCTCCTCGAACTCGCGTTGAACGTCGTCGCTTTCCCTTTTACCCAGGCGCGTCCAGGTGGTGACGTCGGCCTGGTTGCTCGTCGTGTCGAAGCCATTCGGCAGCGAGATGCCGATGAGGTTGCTGATCAGGTACCGGTCGTGGAAATCGTCCCAGACGAAGACTTCAACTTTCAGACCAGCTGCGCGCAAAGGGGCGGCAAGCTCCTGGCGAAAGTCCTGTTCAAGCTCATTGATCCTGAGCAACCTGCGGTTTCTTCCTGAACCTTCGTAGCATACCCGGTGGACCTCGATCAACGGAGCCGGTCTCCGGTTGCCTGCCGAAACGAGGA
>JAPOZF010000054.1:1575-2065 GCA_026706165.1 Gemmatimonadota bacterium | reverse complement strand
CTTCAGGGCGGTGTTTCCCCACGCCTCCCTGTGGCTGACGCGGAGCTACGCGGTGATGCTCGCCACCCCGGAGAGACTGCACATCGACATCGAACAGCTGAACTCGAGACTGCGGGAAACTGCGGTCGCCCGGCAGCTGCAGGAAGTCTTTCTCGGCGACGCCGTCTCACTGCTCAGCACGTTGGCTCTCGGCGAAGCGGGGCTGGCGGCCTATGCGGGCACCGGTCCCACGAACACCGACGATCGTCCCTACATCAGCTTTTCCGAGCGCAAGCGGAAAGGGACCAGCCGGGGGATGCCGGCGCTCCGCAGCGTCTCCGTCCACCTGTCGCCGACCATCGTTCCGTACCTCGACGGCGTCGACGCCGAGACGGCGAAACAGCTCGACCGCCGCTTCGAGGCGCGGCGCCACATGTTCCTCGGGGTGGTCGCCCTGGTCCAGGAGAAGTGGGGGGCGGCGGTAAAGCAGCTGCGCCGGGCCCTGCTCATC
>JAPOZF010000054.1:1019-1565 GCA_026706165.1 Gemmatimonadota bacterium | reverse complement strand
GGAGATCCTGAGGAGGCTGGCGAACCGCGTCCCCGGCATGTAGGCCCCCCGGATCCATCGCGGCCCGAACAGGCCGGTCATCTGCCTCCCGCCCGGGCGGAACGGCGAGGGACGGTGCCGCCGCTGCGGAATGTCCGGCAACCCGGACCGGCGGCGGCGATGGTTCGCGGAAGGCTTGTCGGCCCTCCCCCCGGGGGGATGCCCCCGATGTGCCGGCGAGGTGGTGGCGGCGAGTGTCCGGGCAGCGCCCCTAGCTGAACCGGCTATCCCGACCCCGAAGCTTCCACCTGCTCCCGCCTCAGCGCCCGCGCCCGCTCGTACAGCTTCTCGCTTTCGTCGAGCCGGCCGAGCTTCCTGCATGTATCCCCGAGGTACACGAGGACGCGGGGGTTGTCCGGGTCGAGCTCGAGCGCCCGTTCATACGCCGCCGCCGCCGCCTCGAGGCGGCCGAGCCGGAAGTGGGTGACTCCGATGCCGATCTGCGCTTCGACGTAATCCGGCTTCAGTTCCAGCGCCTTGGAGAAGTAGGCGACCGCCTCCTCGGGG
>JAPOZF010000054.1:0-980 GCA_026706165.1 Gemmatimonadota bacterium | reverse complement strand
GACCGTTCCCAGGCTGTTGAAGGTCTCGGGTATGGTGCTGTCGAGCTCGGCGGATTTCTCGAAGGAGCGCAGGGATGCGGCGAGCTCTCCGAGTTCCAGGTAGAGGCGTCCGAGACGCGCGTGTCCCAGGGGGTCGCCCGGGTCGAGGTCGGAGCTCTTCTCGAAGTGGACCGCGGCTTCGTCAAGTCGTCCCATCTGCGTCAGGACCATCGCCAGACCGGTTATGGAGTCCCTGTGTTCAGGATCGATTTCCATCGCGCGCCGGAACTCCAGCAGGGCGTTGGGCAGGTCGCCGGCAAGCATGTATTTGTAGCCGAGGTGGTAGTGGTCGCGGAGGGTGCCGATGGAAACGACGGGGCCGTCCGGAGGGGTGATCTCCGCGTGCAGCCCCTGCATCTCACGGCGGAGCTCCTCGGAGCGCTCCATCTCGCGCCTGCCGTCCTCGCGCCTGCCCAGGCGCCTGTAAAGGTTCCCCAGGGTAAGCCGCAGCTTGGGGGCCCGGGGATTGAGCTCGACCGCCTTCTCCATTACTCCGGCGGCCTCCTCGAAGCGCCCCAGGTCCCGGTATGACAACCCGAGGCGGTAGTGGGCTTCGGAGTCGTCCGGGGCGTTCCGGACCGCCTGCTCGAACGCTCCGGCCGCCTCTTCGGCGCGGCCTTTGTGGCGCAGGATCCGGCCGAGCTTCTTGTGAGCCTGGGCCATTGCCGGATCGGCTTTCAGTGCGGCGCGGAAGGCCGCCTCGGCCAACCTTGAGCTGTCGCGGTAGCTGTGCATGACGCCGAGGTTGTAATGGGGAGAGGGACGGCCGGGATCGAGTTCGATGGCCCTGGTGAAGGCGTTCACCGCATCCTCGGCATCCCGGTCCTGGATCTCCGTCCAGGCGCGGGCGGCGTAACGGGCGGCATGAACGGAGCCGTGGATTTCGTGCAGTTGGGCCGGTTCCGGGTCGAGGGCGATCCCCTTTTCTATCGCCTCGTGGG
>JAPOZF010000351.1 GCA_026706165.1 Gemmatimonadota bacterium | reverse complement strand
CCCGGAGTGAAATCGCCTTCTCGTACGACGCGGCGGCCCGGTCGAGAGCGAGCCCGGGGCCGTAGCGCCTGCCCTTGGCGTTGTATTCACTGACCACGCCCAGGTGGTAGTGGGCCTCGGCGTTCTCAGGCTCCAGGGCCGCCGCCCGTTCGAAAGCCTCCAAGGCTTCCGCGAAAGCCCTCTCTGCCAGGAAGCTGTTGCCCCGCAGGATCCAGTCCCTGGCCTCGCCGGCCTCCGCGGTGGCGTCCTGAACCGCCCTGCGCTCCCCCAGGGCGCGGGCGAGCCAGTACTGCGCCCGCCTGTCCTCCGGGTGGGCTTGCAGCATCTGCCGGAACAAACCCTCCCCATAGCTCAGCAGACCGCTCTCTTCCGCCTGCGCCAGGCCGGCCAGGAGCAGGTCGGTCCCCCGGGCATACCGTTGCCAGGAAGCCTGCGTTGCTTCCGGGTCAAGCCCGGTCATCCCTCTCAAGTACCGGCGGACGTCTCCCCTCACCTGTGCCAGGGCGCGCAGGTTGGCTGCCCGGTTCCTTGCCGTCTCGCGTCCCAGCCCCGGCGGCGTCCGGAACTCGATGTAGGGGTGGTTCCAGCTGCTCACCGGACCGCTGCCGGCAAACCGGCGGATTTCGGCCAGCCCTCCCCTGTAGCCGCTGAGCAGCGCCCACGGATGCGCCAGTCCGAAGCGGGCGAGGTCCCCGCCGACCCCGGGACGCTGCAGGCGGTTCAGGAGCCGGTCCATGTCGATCTCCAGCTGCTTCCGGGTGCCGATCAGGAAGGTGTGCCTGCCGGGAAGGAACCAGACCGACCCGTAGGGAAAGACCTCGGCGAAGGTCCTCAGCACCATGCGGTAGCTTTCCTGCGGCAGATGCAGCGGAATCCACTGCACCATCATCCCTTCATCGGTGAGCTGTTCGAGGCACAGGCGGTAATAGTCGCTCGACAGGAAGACGGCATTCCCGGTGTAGCCCGGGTTTAGCTTGGCGTCCGAAGAGATCACGTCGTACTTGCTTTCCGAGGTCATCAGATAGTTGATGCCGTCGGCGACCACCACCTCGACGCGCGGCTGCTTCAGCGCCCGGCGGTTGTGTTTCCCGAAGTACAGCGCTCCTTCCACCACTCCCGGCACGATCTCGACGGCGTCGATGCGCTCCACGTCCTCGTAGGCGGTCATGGCCCCGGCGGTGATACCGCTGCCCAGGCCGATCACCAGAATCGATTCCGGCTCGGGAGCCAGCAGCAGCGGCAGGTGAGCCAGCAAACGTTGCTTGGCGTCGAGGTCGTCCCGGGTATCGCCGATGGTGTTGCCGTCCACACTGATGAGCAGGTGGCCGTCCGGCTTGCGGAAGACCTTGACCGTGCCGGCGCGGTCTTCCCGGTAGAAGAGCACGGTATCCCGACTGTCCTCGAAGTCGCTGCGAAGCGCCAAACGGGAGGGAAGCCAGACCGCGGCGACAAGGACCGCGGCCGCCAGGGCCGGGGCGGCGATGAATCGCAGTCCGTTCGCCGAAGCGCGATGGACCAGCAGAAGGAACAGACCCACCAGGGCATTGATCGCGGCCAGGCAGATGATCGCTCCCTGCACCCCGAGCCACGACAGCAGGAAAAAACCGGCGACGAAGGCTCCCAGGATCGCCCCCAGGGTATTCACCGAGTAGACGGCGCCGATATCCCGTCCCACTTTCCGCACGGAACGCACGTAGGCCTTGCCGGCGAGGGGAAAGGTCGCCCCCATCAGCAAAGTCGGGACGAACATCACCGCGAACGACGCCTCGAACATGCGCCCGACGTCCCCGAGCCAGCCCGAAGACGCCTGTTCCCGCATCACCCACAGACCCTCCGCCTCCAGGGTTCCCCTCAACACCAGCATGCCCGTCAGGGCGGACAGGCCGATGAGGATCTCCATCACCGCGAACGCCCCGACCGGGTCGCCGTGGCGGTCCGCGAGCTTGCCGGCGACGAAACTGCCCAGGGCCAGCCCCAGAAGGAAGGTGGTCAGCATGGCGCTGAAGGCGTAGGTCGAGTTGCGCCCGAAGAATACCAGGAGCAGGGCCCAGCTCACTACCTACCCCAGGGAGGCA
>JAPOZF010000158.1 GCA_026706165.1 Gemmatimonadota bacterium | reverse complement strand
TCGGAGTGAAGCCGCGCAGCCACATCGGGAGGCCGATCTCGCGGATGCGCGGCCAGTCGCGGACGCAGCCGTCGGCGACCAGGCCGACACCTCCCTGCACCTTGAAATAGGTCGTCAGCATCTCGCCCACGCAGCCGGTGTACATGTCTCCGTAGGCCTGGATGCAGAGCAGGTCTCCCGGCTGCACGTGGCGGAAGACCTGCCACAGGGCCGACGACTTCTCGACGTTTTCCTGGGCCGCGCCCGAGGCGACGTCTTCGCGCTGGGGCATGAACTGCAAGGTGAGGGCGGAGCCGACGACCTTGGCGCCCGGGGTGCGCGGCCTCGGTCCCTGAATGAAGGTCTGGCGAATTCCCATCTTGTGCAGCATGGCTGCGGCGGTGGCGCTGCTGACCTCCTGCATCTCCTCGAGGAGCTCCGGAGACGGGCGTTCGTAAGGCGCCCCCTGGACCGGGAGTTCCAGTCCCGCTGGCGGTCTCAACTCGACATCGGGTGAATTCATCGTTTTCTCCGTGGGCCGGTCGAGCCGGCGGGGTATCGGGTGAAGGGATTCCGGTTCGCAACTGGTTCGCTAAGAAGACGTAAAAGTCCGGAAAGGGAAACAGCTCCGCTCCAGCATTCCCGGGATGCGCAGGGATGCTCGTCCGCTTTAATTAGCAAGGGTATCGTCCAACCGCGGCACCGGGGGATTTCCGCGGGGCGCTGCAGATCAGCCGGTATCGGTGTCGGAAGCCCGCCTGCGGGCAGGCTCGCCAACGCGCCAGGAGATTCGGGTGATTCCGGGGAGGGCATTCATCGCGGCGGGCCGGCAGGCTGCTCATTCCATCTTCCACCATCCTGCCCGGGACGGAGGACAGCGAGTGGTTTATTTTATCCGAACAATGGAAACGAAGAGAATGCCCGTCTGCGCGGCGGCGTTGTTCGCCGTCGCCCTCTACTGGACGGAATCCCCCGCCCTCACGATCTACCGCTTCGGCGGCGAGGAACTGCCGCCCCCTCACGAGGCGGAGAACGAGGGGGTCCTGTTCATCCCGCGCAGCTGGGCGGATCCGGTCGATGAAGACCTGGGGGGCGAAGTCTACCAGGTCGATCTCGGCGACCGCACCCTCAAGGCTCTCCAGTACGACCCCGGGACCAACATGGCTCCCACCGCCAAGGAAAGGGGTGAAGGTATCCGGGAGTCGACAAGGCAGGCCGATCACGAAAAGGCCGTGGACGGCGACCTGTCGACCGCCTGGTTTCCCGCTCAGTACCTGTGCGCCAACTACGACCCCAACCAGGTCGGCAGCAGGAGGTGCCCGGCGAACAGCGACTACCTGGCCCCACCTCCTCCCTACTTCCTCGGCGGCGGCCGCAGGTTCATCGCCGGGGGTTACGGTCTCGGAGGCTGGACCTTCGGCCTAGGCGGACTGTTCCTCATCGAAAAGGTGAGGATCATCTCCGGCCTCGAGGACCAGAGCGGGATCATGAAGAACTTCAAGCTCCTCGCGGCGGCCGGAGCCACGCCCGGTCCCCGGGGCAGCATCCAGCACTTCAACGAGATCGTCGAGATCAGGGGAAACCAGCGGAAGGTTCTCGACATCGAGTTCCCTCCCGGGCGGCGGTTCGATTTCCTGTCGATACTGCACGCCGAGCACAACACCCCCTGGGCGGTGCACGAGGTGGAGGTCTACGCGCGGGGATTCGTCGAAAGGTCCTCGTACGTTTCCGAGGTCATCGAGTTCGACCGCGAAATGGCCTGGGGCGAGCTTTCCTGGTCGGGGACCCGGGATCCCGGTGCGGAGATGCTCATCCACACCCGCAGCGGCAACACCTCCGACCAGAACCTCTACTGGCGGTTCACGGGGCTCGGGGGAACGGTGCGGGTGGAGGACGCCAAGGCCTACAACCGCCTCGCCCTCGGCGAGAGGGCGTGAACCACGTACGACCGCGACAACTGGACCTTCTGGTCGGCTCCGTACGACCTGCCGGACAGCTCGGGAACCCCGATTGTCAGCCTCGGGCCCCGCAGGTTCCTGCAGTTCAAGGTCGATATGCTTCCCGGGGAGGATTCGGGACGCGAGCTCAGGGCCCTGGCGG
>JAPOZF010000662.1 GCA_026706165.1 Gemmatimonadota bacterium | reverse complement strand
AAGAAACCGCAGGATCACCACCGTCAACGCCGCCGTCGCGATCACGGTCCCGACCATCCAGCCCCGCGATCTCGGTACGCCTGTACGGGATTTGGCAATTTCGGTGCGGACCTCGGCAATCAGGGTTCGCTGTTCGGAGCGCAGTTCCGCGATCTCGGTCCGGACCTCCGCTAGGCCCGCCTTGAACTGGTCGGCGGCGGCGGTCAGCGTGCGGGCAATCTCGTGGGTGTCAAGAGTGGCCATCGTCGCTCCAGTCTAGCTCTCCCGGTCCGTCGATCCGGACCGCGCGGTCTTCGCGGTCCGGGCCTTGACGGCGTTCACGAGCGGTAGCGAGTGCCGCACCAGCAAGGTAGACCCTCCGTCGGCGGGGCGAGGTGAGGCGGTGGATTCCCTGGCCAAGGCGGGTCGTGCGGGGCTCAGCTGCTGTCCTCACCAGCACGCTCTTGACGGCGGCCGTAGCCGGGGCCGTGCGCCCGGCGCAGCCGCCTCTCGCGGATTTCATCCCCGAGCTTGTCGGCGAGGGCCTGAAGGCGGTCGACGTCGATCTCGCCCTCGGCGAGGCGGCGGCGCTCGTCGGCTTCGTCGTAGTCGCGGCCCGCCTCGCGAGCCCTAGCAGCAATCGCCGCGAACAGGCCCTCGATGCGGTCTTCCTGTCGCTGCTGCTGCTGTCGCCGTCGGTCGGCCTCGCGCGCGCGGGGCGTACCAGCAGCAGCGTACCGATCAGAGATCAGGTTCCCTTGTACTGGTTCACCTGAGATGTCACCTTTCGTGACATCTAGATGTCGCGTTTCGTGACATCTAAACGGTGTCTGGGGGAGTTCCTTGGAGCCCTCGCCGGGGGTCCGGAACCATGCGATCCAGCTCTCGAGGAAGGTGTACTGGCAGCTGGCACCCCGCCGGTGCCGGTCCTTGACGAGGACGGCGTGTTTGGCGGCGGCGGAGAGGGCCATGCTGACGCGCTGGCGCGACGCGTGGACCATCTTCGCGAGGGTCGTCTGCTTCGGCCACGCCTTCCGACGGACGTCCGCGAACTCCGAGAGCGCGAGGCAGACGTCGAGGACGAGACCCTTCAGGCGGTGGTCGGCCCAGAGGCGGGCGCGGATCCGGTCGCATCCGCGGGTGGCCGTGAAGCTGATGGGTAGGTCGAGCTGCTTCGGGCCGGTCCCCGGGAGAAGCTGGAGGGCCGCGGCGTCGGGTCTTGGGGCTTGGTCGCCGGGAACGGGGACAGTCGCCCCGCTGGGTGCGGGTGTGCTACGATTCATGGCGTCTCCTAGCAGCCTCGCTCCGGACGGTGCCATCAACACCTTGCGAGGCAACGAGATGGTAGCACGAACCCTCGGCCCCCGGCCGGGGGTTTCGTCTGTACAGGGGGGGGGCGGCGGCGCTTTGCGAGCTCTCAAGGCTATCGAGCAGGCCGGGAAGGGTGCGGAGGGAGAGCATGGGAGAGTTACTCGAGGGACTACCTGAGCGTGTTCGAACCGGTGTCCCGTTGGCGGGAGCCTCGCCGGGTTCCGCTTGATGCGGACGCGTGGCGGGCAGATCTCGCCGCACATCAGAGCCGTATGGCTGAGATAGCAGCAGCGGAACGGCGGGCGGGCGTTCCGGCTGAAGATACGGTCGCCTTCGAGGTCGCTAGCATCGCCGACGACGTGGAGATCCGCGCGGTTCTGCATGTAAATCAGGATGATCCGCGATTCGGAGGGCGGGGAAACCCGAATCTCTCCGGCGCTGCAACCTCGCCCGGCCCTGGCGCGGGGCTGATTGTGGAAGCGGAAGCGACATTCGAGTTTCCTCTGGAGTAGTTCTGCGCAGCAGCGTCGGGGAGGGGGCCATGCGCCGCGTTCAGTCCCGTCCGAACCCCCGCGGCAGCTCCACGTCGACGGCGTCGAGGTCGACGTCGCACACGCCCTCGAGTAGTTCCGCGGTCCTCGAGTCGGCCAGGCTCTCGGGCAGCCCGTCGCGCCAGGCCTCGTATTCGCCCTGCAGGGTCCGGAGCTCGGCCAGGGCGGCGGCCCACCGGGCCGGCCGGGGCCGCGGCCGCGGCGGCCGTCGCTCCCGGGTGGGGACGCCGGCGGCGCGG
>JAPOZF010000629.1:9060-20529 GCA_026706165.1 Gemmatimonadota bacterium | reverse complement strand
TAGAAGGGGGCCGAGGCGCGCCCGGAACGGCCGTAGAACTGGACGCTGTACTTCCGGGGGAAGGCGCTTTCCCTGAGCCTGTCGAGCATGCCGAGGCGGGCGAAGGTCTCCCAGGTTCCCGGCATCAGCGACTCGCCGACCTGGAACTGCGAGGCGGCCTCGCGCTCGAGCAGGAGCACGCTGTGGCCTTTTTCCGCCACCAGGGCCGCGGCAGTGGTGCCGGCCGGCCCTCCGCCGACGACGACGACGTCGTACTCCCGGTCAGCCATCGGTCGCGCGGTGGTCGGTGACGCGCCGCGCCTTGAGCTCGAAGCGCGGCAGGGTGCCGGCGGGAACCGCGGCGACCGCCGCCCGCAGGCCGAGGCCGCCGTGCAGGGCCTGCGCCAGCTCCGACTCGAGGCGGTCCGGGTCCGCCGCGTCCAGCTCCACCCGGACCTCGAGCTCGTCGAGGGCGCTCCGGCGGCGCACGTCGACGGCGAACTCCGTCACCTGCGGGAAGCGGCGCACGACGTTCTCGATGGCGCTGGGGTAGACGTTGGTGCCGCGAATCAGCAGGGCGTCGTCGAGGCGGCCGATCACGCCCCCCTGCAGCCGCCTGCCCGGCCGCCCGCAGCGGCAGGGGCCGTCTCCGGCGAGGCGCACCAGGTCCCCGGTGCGGTAGCGGATCACCGGCATCCCGGCGCGGCCGAGGTTGGTGACCACCAGCTCCCCTTCGGTGGCCGGCTCGCTGCCGCCGGGGGTCAGCACCTCGAAGATGAACTCCTCCTCGTTGAGGTGCATCCCGCTCCGTTCGCCGCACTCGAAGCCCCAGGCGCCTACCTCGGTGGCGCCGGCGTGGTCGAAACAGCGCGCGCCCCAGGCCGCCTCGATGCGGGCGCGGGTGGCCGGCAGTCCGGCCCCCGGTTCCCCGGCGTGGATGGTGGTCCTCACACTGCCCGACGAGAGGCCGACTCCGAGACCCCCGGCCACCTCGGCCAGGTGCAGGGCGTAGGTCGGCGTGCATACCAGCACCGTCGCCTGGTTGGCGGCGATCGCCCGAACCCGCTGCTGGGAGCTCATGCCGCCCCCGGGAATGATCAGCGCCCCGAGGCGGCGCGCCCCTTCGCAGGCACTCCAGAAACCGATGAAGGGGCCGAACGAGAAGGCGAAGAAGATGCGGTCGCTGCTCCGCACCCCGGCGCCGGCGTACACCTCCCCCCAGCAGCGTCCCCACCAGTCCCAGCTCTCTGCGGTATCGAGCCAGCGCAGGCGCTCGCCGGTGGTGCCCGAGGTCAGGTGCAGGCGGGTGTACCGGTCGCGGCCGAAGGTGAGGTTGGTGCCGTACGGCGGGTGGCCGGCCTGATCGAGGGATAGCTCCTCCTTGGTCGTGAAGGGAAGCCTCGCGTAGTCGGAGGCGGTGCTCACTTCGGCGGCGTCGCTGAGGCCCGCGGCGCCCAGCTTGCCCCGGTAGAACAGGTTCCCTTCCAGGACCGTTGCGAGCACTTCCCGCAGCCTGGCCAGCTGGCCGGCGCCGATTGCGCATTCTGCCGCCGGTGCCGGCGGGGCGGGTGCCGCTCTCACTGGATGGCCCACTCCAGGCTCGAATGGAAGGAAGCCGGATCCCCCGGAATGACGGCGGTGCCGCCGAAACCGCGGGTCTCGTACTCGTCACCGGTCAGGTTTCGTACGTGCAGGCGGATGCGGGCGCCCCCGACACGATACCCCAGGGCGGCGTCGACGGTGAATGCGGGGTCGATCCGGTAGCCGTTGTCGGGGGCGATGTACTGGCCGCTGACGTAGCGCGCCCCGAGGGCGGCCTCGAGGCCGAGTACTGTGCGAACAGAACTCCAGAGGTTGAGGATATGAGCCGGGGCGAAAGCGGGAACGTTGCCGGCCCGGTCGGCGAATTCGTACTCGCCGGTGAGTTGGGGCACGAACTCGGTGAATGCCGTCAGCTCGGCGTCTGCAAGGGCGTAGGCTGCGAGAAAATACCAGCGCCCGGACGGCTGCGCCGCGATCTCGAGCTCCAGCCCCCGGGAGCGCTGGGCGCCGTTCTCCTTCACGATCCCGGTCCCGTCCGGGATGGCGATGTTCTCCTTTTCGAGCAGGTAGGCGGCTGCGGAGGCGCGCACCCGGCCCTGCATCCACTGCCGGCGGACGCCCGCTTCGAGCTGCCTGCTCTCCTCGGCCTCGCGCTCCCCGGTTACCTGGGTGGAAGGAGGAGCGAAGGCCCGGCCGGCGCTGGCGTACAGCCGCAGGTCGTCCGTCGCCGACCACGTTGCGCCGAGGAAGGGACTGAGCTTGCCGTAATTGCGCTCGCTCTCCGAGATCTCCTCATCGTAGAGGATGCGGTCGAAGCGGAGGCCGGCAATCGATTCGAGATTCCCGGTGATTGGCGACTGGGCGGCGACGTACGGGGCGAGGACGGTGGACCGGGCGTCGGCGGCCTGCGACTGGACCGGGAAGCCGCTCCCCCCCGGCTCGAACGGATTGTGGAGATCGACTGCCGGAAGCAGCACCGCATCGAGGGTGAAGTCGTCGGTCAGACGCGCGACCTCGAGGCCGGCAAGCAGCCGGTGCCCGCCGCGTTCCACTACCGCCTCGAACTGGTTTCCGATGAAACGCTGGAAGTCGTCGAGCGACAGCCGCGTGCGCAACACGCTCAGGGAGCCGTCCTCGCCGGGAAGGACGCCGTTGAGCAGGGTGCCTGCCGACGGCCATTCGAAGTTGGTGAAGTAGAGCTTGTCCCGCAGGGTCAGGCGGTCCGACAGCTTCATCTCGCCGTCGAGCCTGAGACGCAGGATCGCCTGCTCGGAGAAGTCGCCGGGTGCCTGGTACGAGCGCGTCCGCGGCACCGGCGCAAGGGCATCTCCCAGAAGCGGCAGCCCGGAGTCCGGACTGTAGTCGTTGGCGATGTACTCGGCGCTCGCCTCGATGAAGGCGACGTCGCCGAAGCGGACCGCCAAAGCCGGGTTGACCGCCCATTCGGAGTATTCCTTGTCGTCGCGGTAGTTGTCCGAGCCGCGCGTCATGGCGTTCAGCCGCAGCGCCACCCGCTCTCCCCGCCTCCAGCCGGCGTCCGCTGTCGCCCGGTAGCTGCCGTAGCTGCCATAGCTGCCCCCGAGAACCGCGAACGGGCGGCCGGCGAATACCGGTTTCCTGCGGACGACGTTCACGGCCCCGGACATCGGCTTGCCGCCGTACAGGAAAGCCCCCGGGCCTTTGAGAACCTCGATGCGGGCGACGTTGTACATCGGGTAGAAGCTGACCTCGGGCTCGCCGGCGCCGTCGTAGAGGACCATGCCGCTCGACAGCGAGTCGAAGCCGCGCACGACGAAGTAGTCGGAGACTCCAAAGCCGGTCTGCACGTTGACGCCGCTGACGTTGGCCAGCGCGTCGCCGAGGATCCCGCCGTGCTGGGCCTGGACCAGGGCAGCGGGAACCACCGCGACGGAAGCGGGGGTGTCGCGCAGCGCCAGAGGCCACCTGGTCACCATGCCGCCCCGTTCCGGAAGGGTGAAGCGCGACCCGGTTACGACCACCTCGCCGGCGGTGTAAGCCGGCGGGTCCGCGGCGCTTTCGGTTTCGTCGGCGGGGGCAAGCGCGGCCAGGAGCAGGAGCCGGCGCCCCAGGCCCCGGCCTTCAGGTGTAGCGCGCATTGCGGTACCTCGGGTCGTAGAACGCCGGCAGCAGCTGGTCGACGCGCAGCAGGCCGGTGGGGGTGAGGGCGACGGTCGCGTCGTCCCAGGTCAGCATCCCTTCCTCGCGCAGGACCTCGAGGGGGGCGGCGAAGCGGTCGAGAATGTCGACTCCGTGTTTCTCCGCGAAATAGCGGGTGCTGACCTGTGCAAGCTTCAGCTGCAGGATCAGCTCCCGGGTCGTGCGCTCGCCGGCGTTGGTCGCGAAGGCCCGCGCCAGCGGCAGCCGGTCCTCGGCAAGGGCGCCGAGGTACTCCTCCCAGGAGGAGGCGTTCTGGGAGTGTATGCCGCCCATGTGCGAGAAGGAGGCAACCCCGGCGCCGATCATGTCGCTGCCGCGCCAGAGGGCGTCGCGGTAGACGAAGGACTGCTCCGTCCCCTTCCTGACGACGGTGTAGGCGCTCGAGCGCTCGTACCCTGCCCGCTCGAAACGGTCGAAGGCGAAGGCATGCCACTCCCGCTTCGTCCGCCAATCGGCGAGGATCATCTCCTTGCGTCCGCCCCCGGTAATCGACTGCGAGTACACGGTGTTGAACGGCAGCTCCATCTGGTAGACGGTGATGCTGTCGGCCCCGAGGTCGACAGTGCGCTCGACGGTCTCCCTCCAGGTCTCCCAGGTCTCGCCGACCATGCCTGCGATCAGGTCGACGTTGACCTGGTCGAACCCCTGCGCCGCGATCCAGGGCTGCACGCGGAACACCTCCCGGGTGGTGTGGGCGCGGCCGTTCTCGCGCAGGATGTCGTCGTTCATGTTCTCGACGCCGAGGCTGAGGCGGGTCACCCCGATCCGCCGGATCGCCCGCAGCTTGGCCTCGGTCAGCGTTCCCGGCTCGCACTCGAAGGCGATCTCCGCGGCCGCGTCCCAGGGCAGCGCCGCCTTCAGCCGCGCCGCCAGCGCTTCGAGGTGGCGCGCGCTTATGTAGGAGGGGGTGCCGCCGCCGAAATAGACGAACCTAAGCCCGCGTCCGGCGATCCGGGGGGAGCCGGCGTACAGCTCCACCTCGCGCGCCATCGAGTCGAGATACTGCCCGATCTGCGCGGCGTTCTTGTCGACGTAGACGCGGAAGTAGCAGAACTTGCAGCGCTTGCGGCAGAACGGCACGTGCAGGTAGAGACCGAGGTCGGGAACGGCCTCAGGCGCCGGCGGGGCGTCGAGAAGGGCGCGCGCCGCGGCGACGTCGCTCTCGTTCCAGAACGAGTACGGCGGGTAGTTGGAGACGAAGACGCTGCCTACTTCCGTGTCGGTCAGCAGGTCGTCGAGGCGGGTGGTCGCCGGTTCCGGGATATGGGTGGTCATCCTGGGTTTCCGAAGCAGTAGAGCATGCCGTCTTCCGAGCCGATCACCAGCCTGCCCGCGGCCACCGCGGGAGAGGCGGTGAACGATTCCCCGGTCTCGAACCGCCAGCTCTCGCCGCCGCCGGCGAGGTCGAGGGCGGCCACCCGGCCGGCGGTGGTGGCGACGAAGACGCGCTCGCCGGCGATGACGGGGGAGGAATCGACGCGGGCCCCCGCCGCGTAAGTCCAGCGCACCGTTCCGTCGGCCGCGTCCAGGGCGTGCACCTGCTTGTCGCGGCCCCCGATGACCACGGTCCCACCGCTCACGGCCGCCGAGGAGTAGAAGGGGAACTGCCGTTCCGGCGCGTAGCGCCATGCGAACCGGGCATCTTCCAGGTCGACGGCGACCACCTCGTTGTCGAAGGTGCCGGCGACGGCGGTCCCGCCCTCCAGGACCGCGGCGCTGGCGGCAATGTACTGGCCTGCGTGAAGGCTCGCAGTCTCGACCCCGGAGCGGAGGCCGATGAGTCGCAGCTGTCCGTCGCAGCCGCCGGCGACGGCAAGGGTGCCGGCCACTGCCGGCGAGGCGTGCACGTAACCCCCGGTCTCGAACTTCCACAGCAACTCGCCGTCGTCGAGCCCCAGGCAGTACAGGCGGTGGTCGTAGCTGCCGAAAAGGACGCGGCCTTCCGACAGGTTCGGAGAAGAGGTGACCGCCCCTTCCGCCGCGAAGGTCCAGAGGGCGGCGCCGCTGGTCCGGTCAACGGCGTGAAAGGTTCCGGACTCGTCGCCGAAGAGCACGGCGTTCCCGTGGACCGCGGGTGAGGATTTCACCTCGCCTGCGGCCTCGTAAGCCCACTCGATGCGGCCGTCGGCGAGGGCGGCGGCCAGCAGGCGGCCTCCGAGGGTGCCGACGTAAACGGTGCCGCCGCTGATCGCCGCGGTCGACTCGATTCCAGCACTCCCTCCCCGGGCGGCGCTGTCTCCGTACGCCGCGGTATCCAGGGCCCACAGCAGCTCCAGGTCGCCGTCGACGGGGGAAGCGGCTACGCCGGTCAGGCCGGGGCCGCCGCGGAAGCTCGGCCAATCGGACGAAGCGGCCGCAACCGCGGCGCACGCAACCAGGACCTGAACCGCCAGGCGCTGAGGAGCCCGCATCAGAAGGCCGCCTCGTACAAGCCGGCCAGCTCCCGCTCTCCGGCGGGCCGGGGGTTGAAGCCCGCCGTTCTCTGGGACGCGGCCTGGCGCGCGAGGTCCGGCAGGGCTGCCGCCTCGACGTCGAGGTCGCGCAGGCGTTCGGGCAGGGCGGCCTCCGCGTTCCAGCTCCGCACGCACTCTGCCAGGGCATCCGCCCCCGCTGTCTCCATGCCCGCCGCCCTGGCCAGCTCGGCGTAACGTCCGTCGACGGCGGCGCCGTTGAAGCGGATCACGTGCGGCAGCATCACCCCGACCGCCACTCCGTGGGTGATCCCGAAACGGGCGGTCAGGGGGTTGGCGCAGGCGTGGGCGGCCCCCAGCATCGAGTTCTCGATGGCGGCGCCGGCCCAGTGGGCCCCGAGCAGCATGCCGGCGCGCGCCTCGACGGAGCCGCTGCCAAGGCTTTCTCGCAGGTTGGCCGCCAGCAGCTGCAAGGCGCGGGCGGCGAACATCCGCGAGACCTCGTTGCCATTGGCGCTGACGAAGCTCTCCACGGCGTGCGAAACCGCGTCCACCGCCGCCGCTGCGGCCACCTCCCGCGGCGCCGTCGCGGTCAGCTCGGGATCGAGCAGGGCGGCGCGGAAGCGGGCGCTGCTGTCCCCGCAGGCCATCTTCATGCCGCTTTCCCCTTCCCCGATCAGGGCGAAGCGCTGCGCCTCGCTGCCGGTCCCGGCGGTGGTTGGGACCCCGATGGCGGGAAGCAGCGGCTTTTTCGCCTTGCCGTCGCCGCGGTAATCCTCGATGCGGCCGCCGTTGGTCAGCAGGAAATTGATCCCCTTGGCGCAGTCCATGGCGCTGCCGCCTCCGAGGGCGACCACGAAGTCCGGAGGCCGCGTCAGCTCCCCGGCGAAGCCGCGGCCCGACTCGACGTGCCGGCTGCAGGGATTCTTCTCGACCCCGTCGAAGACGGCGTGCTCCAGTCCGGCGGCGGCGAGGGATTCGACCGCCCTGGCGAGGATGCCGGCGGCGGCGATCCCCGGGTCCGTGACCACCAGCACCCGGCCGGCCCCGAGCCCGGCGGCCAGGCTTCCGAGCCGGGCCAGGGCCCCGGCGCCGAACACCAGGCGGGTGCCGCTCTCGTACTCGAACCCCTGCATCAGGCGCGCTTTCTCATGGTGAAGGCCCGCTGCCGGTACAACAGCTCGAACAGGTTGCCCTCGTGCGGCTGGTCCCAGGCGATCTCGTTCGTCGCCACCTCGCCGAAGTTGAGGCGGTCGATCCCGGCGGAGCTCATCAGCTGCGCCTGCAGCCCCGGGTCTTCCGTCAGGGCGGTGACCACGAGGGAAGGGCCGATTCGTTGCGCCATCTCCTCCGCGGGGGCCTCGACCACGGCGACGAACGGGAACAGGAACTCGGTGTCGGCGAGCGGGTGATCGGGGTCCTCGCACCAGATCACTGTCGGACGCAGGAAGGTGCATCCCCCGGCGGTGGCGACCCGGCCGCTGCCGCGGACCGCCGCGGTCAGGTCGACGGCCCCGGGGGTTTCCAGGTTCCGGTCGATGAAGTCGGAAATCCGCCTCGCCCCCTCCGGGTCGGGGAAGGCGGCGAGGGCGGCGTCGGGGTGGTCCAGCGGGAGCGGCTCGATCCCGGCCATGCGCCGCGCCAGGGCCTCGGCAATCTCCCTGCCCTGGGAGGGAACCCAGACGCCGGAGGCGTTGAGGCAGGAACGACCGCTGTTGTCGGCGACCGAGGAGAGCAGCAGCGGCAGCGCCCTTTCCCAGTCGCCGGCTGCGTCGCTGCCGATCAGGACCTTGCTGCGTCCCGGACCGTGTATCTCGACGCGCGGGTCGCCGCGCCAGGGAGCGACCGTCTCCTCTCCACCGAACAGCAGCGAGCGGCCGCAGCGGAGCAGCAGCTCCCCGGCGGCGTCGTGTCCGCCCGGGTAGAGGCTGAAGGCGGCCGGCGGACAGCCGGCGGCGATGAAGGCCTGGGCGATGCGGAAGGATGTCCACGGCTCCCGGCTGCCCGGCTTGAGCGCCAGCGGGACCTTCAGGGCCAAGGCCGGCAGCCACAGGGTGTGCACCCCGGGGGAGTTGTTGGGCAGCACCGCTCCGAGGACGTCGGAAAGTCGCCGGTAGCTGAGGGTGCGCCCCCCCTGCTCCCCCCAGCCGCTGTCGATGACCTCGAGGCCGGCGCCGCGCGTCAGCCCGCCGACGATCCGGTCCATCTGCTCGAGGGCGGAGGCAATTTTCGCGGCGTTGCCGCGGCACAGGGTACGGGGCAGCCCGGTGGTGGCCGACAGCTGCGCGACGTACTCCTCGAACGGCTGCACCTGCTCCCCGAGAGGCAGGTCGGCGCCCGCGAACAGCCCGCCGGCGCGGCGGCAGATGCGCAGCAGCTCTTCCGCCGGCAGGGCAGCCAGCTCCCGCTGCGCAAGGCGGGCCCCGGACAGGTCGCGGGCGATGAGGCCGGCGTTGGCCTGGGAAACCTCGGCCACCGGCTCGCCGCCGGCCGCGTGCCCGAGGGTTTCCAGCCGCAGGCTGCGGTAGGGCTCCCCCTGCCTGAGAACCGGTATGTGCACCGAAGCGGTCACGGCTGTCAGTACACCCCGACGGTCACCGACTCCTGCAGCGACGACAGCAGGCGCACGTTGGCGACCCCGTCCCAGGGGTATTCGTCGATGGGCCCGGCGCGCTCCCCCTCGTCGCGCTCGAGAAAGCGGGGCATGAAGAACTCCCGGGTGAGGGTGGTCAGCATGACGCGCCCGGTCTCCCCGCAGGCGACGGTCCGGCTGCTGTCCTCCCGGTCCACGAGCTCGATGACGGCGCGCGGGTGCGGGGGATGGTAGACGATGTCGTACCCCTGTTCCGGGTCGAAGGGACGGCAGTGCGCCAGCCCCATCAGGGTGTTGCCGTAGGTCGGCACGAAATCGATGCCGGGGACCAACTCCTCGCGGGCGAAGCGGTGGAACTGGGCGTCCATCTCGGTGCCGCCGCAGAAGATCCCGGTGATGCCGGCCCTGGGGAGCGAGACCTTCTCGCACAGCGCCTCGAGCAGCCTCGGGGTCGTGAACAGGCAGCGGACGCTGTCGTGGGCGCGAAGGACCTTCAGCCCCTGGTCGACGACGTGGCTCTTGTAGGCCTCGAGCTCCTGGTGGGCCCGGCGGCGGATCAGGTTGTTGACCCAGCGCGGGTCGAGGTCTACGAAGAAGCAGATCCCTCCTCGCATCTGGGCCAGGCGCTCGACCGCCAGCCGCAGGCGCCGCGGTCCGGTCGGTCCCAGCATCAGCCAGTCGCCGCCCCGCGGGAACCCGTCGGAAAGGCGCTCGCCGAACTGCCGGTAGTCGATCTCGAAGTCGCGGATGTTGATGCGGTTCTTGGGAAGGCCGGTCGACCCCCCGGTCTCGAACACGAACACCGGATCATTCGCGTACGCCCTCGGCACCCACCTGCGCACCGGCCCGCCGCGCAGCCACTCGTCGCGGAAGTTCCCCAGCAGCTTCAGGTCTCCGTAGCCGCCGATCTCGGCGCGGGGGTCGAAGTCGAGGTTTCCGGCGAACTCGAGCCAGAACGGGCACCCGGTGTCGGGGCCGAAATGCCAGGCCACCATCTCGCGCACGTGGGCGTCGAGCCGCTCCCGGGCGGCCGCTACCTTCGCGGCCAGGGAAGCGGGCAGATCTCCCGCCGGGACCGCGCTCATTCTTCCCCCGGGCGGGTGGTGTCGCGTCCCACGGGTAACTCGAAAACTCCCGGCGCCGATTGCCCCCTGCTCGCGGCGACCGAATTCACGCGGGCGCGCCCGGGCACTACCGTCCTCCGATGGCGAACAGGCGGTTGCGGCTGGCTATGTAGAGGATGCCGCCGTCGGCGACCGGGGTGGTGTACACCGAGCTGCCCATGTTGATCTCGGCGAGCACCTCGAGCTCGCGCCCCGCCTCGAGAATCGCCATGTCCCCGTCCTCGTCGCCGATGTAGACCTTGCCGTCGGCGACCAGGGCCGAGCCCCAGATCGCGGCGAAGGCGTCGTACTTCCACTGCACCTCGCCGGTCTCGGCGTCGATGCAGTAGACGAAGCCGCTGAGGTCGGCGAGGTATACGAGGCCGCCGTGGATGGCGGCGGTCGAAAGGGTGCGGTGAAAGTTCCTGCCCCCGAGGTGCCAGACCGCGGCGGTCGCGGTGACGTCGCCGTTCCCGGTGGCGTCGATGCACCACAGGTTGCCCACCCCTTCCCCGTGCTCGGGATCCTGGCCGACGCCGATGTAGACGCGGTCCCGGTAGATGACGGGGGTCGAGATGATGGCGTTGCGCGTCCCCCTGCCCCCCAGCTCCCAGACCGAGTCCTCGGGGTTGCCGTCGAACTTCCAGAGCAGCCGGCCGCTCGCAGGATCGAGGGCGTAGACCCAGCCGTCGCCGCCCGGGAAAATCACCTGGGGCCTGCCGGCGATGACCCCGTAGGCCGGGTTCGACCACTGGCCGTGGAGGATGTTCTCCCCCGGAGAGGCGTCCTCCCACGCCACCTCGCCCGTCCTCTTGTCGACGGCGATGAAGCTCGGGGCGAACGGCGACGGGGTGTGGACGTGGCCTTCGTCGCCGCCGGTGCCGGTGATCACGAACAGTAGGTCGCCGGCGGCCACCGGAGAGCAGACCGCGAGGTTGTGGGGGAAGACGTTGAGCTCCTCGATCATGTCGAGCTTCCAGACGATGTCGCCGTCGATGCCGCTGGTGTCGGCCTCGTCCCGGTAGGGGCCGTCGTTCTCGCCGTCGCGGAACCCCTCGGTGTCGGCGGCGACGACCTCGCAGCGGTTGGAGATGTAGTACAGGCGCTCTCCCTCGACGTACGGGGTCGAGCAGACCCCCTGCTGCGGCCAGTCGTTGACCCGCCCCGAGGGAAGCTTGGTGTGCGTCGACTGCCACAGGAAGCTGCCGTCGCCGAGCGCGAAGGCGGCGACGACGCCGCGGTCGCCGGTGAGCTTCCCGTTGTACAGCGCCTGGTTGTTGGTGCCGATGAACACCTTGCCCCCGTGAACGAGGGGGCCGGCGTAGGTCTGGGACCCGAGCTGCGCCGTCCACAGGATCCCCTCCCCGGTTTCCGGGTTCCACGCTGCAGGCAGGGGACCGGCTTCCACCGTCATGTTGCGGTCCGGGGTGAAGCCGAACATCGCGGTTTCCCCCGCCCCTGCGGGGACCACTGCTGAAGCGATCGCCGCCGCGGCCAGGACCGCGCCGGGGAACCGCCGATTTGCAAAGAATCCTGTCATCCCTGTTTCCCCCGTGCCGCTACCACACGCGGACGTTGTCGTAGAAGATCTCGGCCGCCGAGTACCCGTAGAGCCCGGGACTGCCGCCTCGGTTCGGCAGCGGGTCCTCCGCTTCCATCGTCC
>JAPOZF010000629.1:7220-9050 GCA_026706165.1 Gemmatimonadota bacterium | reverse complement strand
CGCTTCGCCCCGGGGCCAGACCTTGCCTTTGACCACCGCCCTGTCCGCTTGGACGTCGACGGTCATTCGGACTGTGTACCAGACCTCCGGTTCCCACTCGAAGTCGATGGTCTTCGCCATGCGCAGGTCGGACGCCCAGGAGCGGACCTGCAGGCGCTGGTGGTTGCCCATCATGTCGAGGGTGTAGCGGTTGGCGATCAGCCCCATGTCGGGGCGGTTGCGCTTGCCCCGGGCGGCCATCATGTCCGCCTGGACGGTGTACCCCGACATCTGCGGCGGACCGAGGTAGACGTTGGAGCGCTGCAGTCCGCGCCTGGCCAGCGGTTTTGCCAGGACCTTGTCGCCGTCGAGCTCGCGGACGAAGAACTTGCGGGCGGCCCCGATCCAGTGGGAGGGAGCGGCGTTCTCACCCTCGGCAGCGCTCAGGGACTCGAAGTCCTCGCTCCAGCCCCGTTCGGCGGCGACCCGCACGCGGGCGTGTGCGGCCAGGGGCTCGCTCTCTTTCCCGCCGAAACTGATGCTCGCGGTTACGAGGCCGGTCTGCCCTGCCTCCGGGGCCGCAGTGAAAACGGCGGTCTCCACGCCCGCCCCTTCTGCCTCCTCAGCCTCGATTTCCCCCGCCAGCTCCTCGAGCCGCCAGTCCACCCCCTGCTGGAGGAGGGATTCCTCCGCCAGCGCCCGGCCCGCGGCGTCGAAGAGACCGAGCCTGAAGCGCACCGAGTCCCCCGGAGCGAGCAGGACCTCGGCGGGCACGAGCTGAATCGATGCCGGGGATTTGTCCGAAACAGGTACGTCCGTCGCTGCCGGAGAACCGGACGGGCCGGAGGCAGAAGGCCCGCGGTAGGAGTCGCCGAGGCAGAACAGCCCGTCTTCGGTCGTGAAGTAGACGCAGCCCCAGGCAACCGCGGGGGAGCCGTAGATCTCGAGCGGCCGGCCCTCTTCGGCGGACAGCAGCTCCTCGTCGAGGAGCAGGCACTCCCCCTCTCCCGGCTGCAGAATCTGGAACCTGCCGTTGACGGTGGCGACGTAGATCCTGCCGTCGGCGGCCACCGGGGAGCCCCTGCCGACGGTGCCGATGTTGCGCTCCCAGAGCAGGGTGCCGTCGCCGGCGTCGAGGCAGAGCAGGTTGGCCGAGTTGTCGACGACGTACAGCCTGCCGTCCTGCAGCGCCGGCGAGGCGTAGCCGGCCAGGCAGGCGTCGCGGCGCCAGATCTCCCCGGCAGCGGTCAGGTCGCCCGTGCCGGCGGCGTCGATGCAGACGACGCGGCCCATCTCGGTGTTGTCGACGTTCTCCTCGCCGTGGGATACGTAGACCCGGCCGTCTCCGGCGACGACGGAGACGTTGATGCCGCGCTTGCTGAGCCGGAAGCCCCACACCTTCTCTCCGGTGGCGGCGCGCAGGGCGTATACGGCGCCGTCGGCGTTGCCGGCGATCATCAGCCGCTGCCCGCCGATATCGGCGGCCACCGGGGTCGAGTAGGTGGTGTCGAGGGGGCGCCCGCCCGGAGTCGACACCCAGACAACCTCGCCGCTGTTCTTGTCGAAGGCGAAATACCGGTGCCGGGGCAGCGCCTGGTCCCCCCAGCTCGAGTTGAGGAACGAGATCACCACGAGGCCTCCGTCGACGAACGGCGTGTGGGTGCGGCCCCCGTACCCGGAGATGCGGCCGAACTCCTCGGTCAGCGACCGCGACCACAGCAGCTCGCCGCCGCCCGAGTAGCAGTTGAAGATCCCCTGCACCCCGTGGGCGTAGACGTTGCCGGTTTCGGGATCGCCTGCGAGGCTGGCCCAGCCGACGCGGTTGAACGGGATCGTCGTGTGGAAGACGTT
>JAPOZF010000629.1:0-7210 GCA_026706165.1 Gemmatimonadota bacterium | reverse complement strand
GAAGACGTTGAGGCGGTCCTCCCAGAGCAGGGCGCCGGTGGCGGCGTCGAAGCAGGCGATGCGCTCCTGCTCGGTGATCCCCTCCCCGACCCGGCCGATGACGTAGACGCGCCCGTTCATGAGGATGGGTGTCGAGCGGCCGACGAACTCCGCGCGCCACAGCAGGCCGCTGCCGGACCGGGACCAGGCCGAAACCAGGCCGGTCTCCGCGGATGCCCCGGTCTGACCGGGGCCCCTCCAGTGGGGCCAGCCGGCGGCCGCCGGGTCCGGACCGGGTCCGGAAACGAGGGTGAGTGCTAGGAGAAGGAGAAGAACCATGAGGCGTCCCTGACGAAACTCAGAAAATACAGGCTGGTTCCGGGAACCGGAACCCGCCGCGGGGCTTCCGCGCTCCCCTTACCAGTTGGTGTAGGAGCCGTCAAGGCGGCGATACCCCCAGACCGGGCCGTCGTTCTCGACGGGGGGATTGGCCGCGGCGGCCTCTTCGTCGATCTCCACCCCGAGCCCCGGCCCCTCGGGAACCAGCAGGTGTCCGTCGGCGAAGCCGACCTGGACGGGGAAGACGTCGTTCAGGGCGGTCCCCGGCTCGCGCGACAGCTCCTGCACCCCGACCAGCGGCGAGGCCAGGCAGAAGTGCAGGCTGGCAGCGGTGCATACAGGTCCGAGGGGATTGTGGGGCACCAGGGCGACGTAGTGGGTCTCGCACCAGCCGGCGACCTTCCTGCCTTCGGTGAGCCCGCCGACGATGCACAGGTCGAGGCGGCAGTAGTCGAGCAGGTCCTCCTCCAGGACCTCGCGGAACTGCCACTTGCTGGCGAACTGCTCGCCGACCGCCAGCGGCACGCTGGTCTGCTGACGCACCGTGCGCAGGCTGGCGGCGTTCTCGCTGCGTAGCGGATCCTCGACGAAGAAGGGGCGGTAGGGCTCCACCTGGCGACAGAAGTGGATGGCGTCGGGCGGGTCGAGGCGGGTGTGCACGTCGACGCAGATCTCGAGCTCCTCACCGAGCTCCTCGCGGACGGCGCGCACCCCTTCGACGGTCCGGCGCACCGCGCGCCCCGGCTCGAACAGCCGCTCTCCCCCCTCGACGTCGTCGACGGAGAAGCGCACGAACTTCCACCCCGCCTCGGCGCGCGCCCGGCAGGCGGCGACCAGGCTGTCGGTGTCGGCGCCGACGACGTGGGGATAGCAGACCAACTTGTCCCTGACGCGGCCGCCCAGCAACTCGTAGACCGGGACGTTCAGCGCCTTCGCCTTGATGTCCCAGAGGGCGATGTCGACGGCGCTCAGGGCCGCGGTCTGCACCACCCCTCCCGGGAAGAAGCCGCCGCGGAACATCACCTGCCAGAGGTGCTCGATGCGGAACGGATCGGCTCCGGTCAGGTCGCGCTCGAACGACTTCCAGACCTCGGCCACGGCGGTTACCCGGCGGCCTATGCCGGCTTCGCCGAGACCGTAGATGCCCTCGTCCGTTTCGACTTTGACGAAGGAGTAGTTGCGTCCCCCCTCGCTGACCAGGACCGGTTTTATCGCGGTGATCTTCATCCGTCTCCTCCCCTTTCTGTGGTTGCTCTCGCGGCTTTCCTTGTCAGGAGGCCGTTCGAGGCGACGCCCCGCGGCCTTTCGCCAGTACGCCCGGCCTCGTCCCGCCCAGGAGCCTCGTCCTCATTTCGTCGAGCGGAAAGGCGGGGCCCGGGTCGACCTTGCGGTCCGGCGCGATCTCCTCGTGGCCGACGATTTCGACGATTCCGTACTCGGCTATCAGCAGACGGCACAGCAGCTCGACGACATCGAGCTGCGATTCGGGATAGGCGTGCCAGTACGCCGCCCCGGTCTCGTTGCGGTGAACGGCGCGCACGGTCTCCGCGGCCGGGTAGCTGTCTCCGAAGTGGGCGAGATAGCGGCCGTCCCGCGCTTCGAGACGACCGGCGTTGTCGACTTCGATGCCGAGGGAAAACCGGTTGAGGGCGGTGCGGCCCTTCCAGACGCTGACGCCGGCGTGCCAGGCGACCGTATCGAACCGGACCAGCTGTGTGACGGCTCCCTCCCGGGGGACCACGAGGTGAGCGGAGACCTTCCGCCCCGGATCGGTCAGGGTGGCGACGGCCGCGCCCGGGTCGCGGCAGGCGGTGTAGTGAATGACGATGGTGTCGGGGTACCCGGGCTCGAAGGGGTCGCCGATGTTCGGCGATTCGGTGAACTCCACTCCATCGCACCGGAGAAGGTGGTCTTCTATGCGCATCGAATCAGCTCACCGCCTCCCGACCGCATCGCCGTCTGGGGGTCCGGCGGGAATGGAACCGGAAGCGGCTTTCGTGTAGCAGAGACGGACCTAACTCCAAGGACGCCGGAAACGCTCGATGCGTTGCTGGAGCTCTGCGGTGATCCGGCGCACCTCCCCCAGGTCGGCCGGGCTGAGCTGGGAACCGAGGGCCGCAAAAAGTGGTTCGAGGTCCGGCTGATAAGTGTGCATCAGGGTGGCGAGGTCATTTTCGTAGAGACCGACGCGGGCGAAGTTTCCTTGGCGGTAGAGGGAAGGAAGGGCATACAGTTTGAGCAGGATGAGACCTTCGACCGTAGCGCAGGGAATCCGGCGCTCCCGAAACGTGTGTCGGGTGGCGTATCCCTCCTGCACCATGGCGAAGAGAGGGTTCGTGGTCAGCAGGAAATCGACGCGCAAGTCCTCGAATCTGCCCCGGAAAAAGTGGCCGTCCCGGTGTTCGATGGTGATTTCGGGAAGCGCCTTCAGCGAACCGACGCTTACGATCAGATCGATGTCTTCGGTATTCCGCCCCTCAACGTATTGGAGCAGGGCCACACCGCCGACCAGCAGGTACTCGATTTCCCTTTCCTCCAACAGTGAAAAAAAACGGGATACGGTCTGCAGCAGGGCATCGGCATTCATAGGGGATTGCTCGTACCGGCGGAAGTTGAAGAGGCAGGCGTTTCGGATGGTCTGGCCGATGTGGACGGGGGTGGGCATATATCCAACAGGAATGCGGGAGGGCGCTATGAACCGGATCTCCGCTCGTACCAGTCGTTGCGCAGCAGGGGGAAGCCGCTGCTGCCGTTGCGGCGCTTGACCAGCAGGGTCTGGTACACCGCGATGTGGCCCGCGGCGAACCAGTGGGCGCAGCCGGCCATGTAGAGCCGCCACACCCGGTAGGTGGTCTCCCCGACCTCCTGCTTCGCCTCCTCCTGCCGGGCTTCGAGGCGCCGCACCCAGTGTCTCAGGGTCATGGCGTAATGCTCGCGCAGGCTCTCGACGTCGCGCGGCTCGAAGCGGCAGTCCTCGGCGGCCGTGACGACCGACGAGATGGAGGGCAGGGCGCTGTCGGGGAAGACGTAGGTGCGCACGAAGCCTGGCTTGCGGCTGCGCGGCCGCCCCGGCAGCTCGCCGATCCCGTGGTTGAGGAACACCCCGCCCGGCTTCAGCAGCTCGAAGGCGGCGCCGAAGTACTCGGGCAGCCGTTCCTCCCCGACGTGCTCCACCATGCCGATGCTGGCGAGCTTGTCGAATCCGGACTCCTTCAGCTCCCGGTAATCGACCACCTCGGCGCGGCAGCGGTCCTGCAGGCCAGCCCCGCGGATGCGCTCGTTGGCGAGATCGGCCTGCGGCCGGCTCAGGGTGATGCCGAGGGCCTCGGCTCCGTACTCCCGGGCGGCGTGCATGATCAGCCCGCCCCACCCGCAGCCGATGTCGAGGAAGCGCTCTCCCGGCCGCAGCCGCAGCTTGCGGCAGATGTAGTCGAGCTTGCGCTCCTGGGCGGCGTCCAGCGACTCGTCGGCGGAGCCGAACAGCGCACAGGAGTAGACCATGTTGCGGTCGAGCCAGATGGCGTAGAAGTCGTTGGATACGTTGTAGTGGTGAGTTACCGCGGCGCTGTCGCGCTCGACGGAATGCTCGGAACCGGACAGCCGCGCCCGTCCGAAGCCGTTCCGGGAGCGCCACCGGCCGCCCGGCAGACTGAGCAGGCGGCGCCCGATCCGCAGCTTTTCCCAGAAGGTGCGGGGCTGCGCGAGCAGCTGCTCGGCGACCGGCATGAGAGCTTCGACCTCTCCCTGGATATCGTAGTCGTCGTGGAGGTAGCACTCCGCAAGGTTGAGCTCGGTCGGTGTGAGAAACATCTTGCGCAGGGCGCCGGGATGCTTCAGCACGACGGTGCACTTCGCCTCCGTGCCCGGGGCCGGCTCCCAGGTGGTGCCGTCCCAGAGCCGCATGGCGATGCTGGGCTGGTCGAGCCCGCCGAAGATCTGCCGGATCAGGTCCAGCGTGGTCTCGACCGCCGAATCAGCGGCGGCGACAGTCATGACCGCCCATACTCCTTCCTCATGGATCTATCAGAACGATTTCTACCTGGGTGAGCATGTCGGAGACCTCGTCGAACAGGGCGACGAACATCGAGCCTCCAAGCATCGCGAGGTCTACGGAACTACCGGATCGGGAGTCCCCGTCCTCATCGTCCCCGGCGGACAGGCAGCGCGACGCGAAGGCCATGCCGACCTGCTCCGTCAATCCCGCGGCGCCGATGTGGGAGGTGTTGATGACTTCGGTGTAGAAGTTGAGGCGCTCTTCCAGGCCCTCGATCGTGTCGTGGCCCGTTCCCTCCGCCACCATCTCCCAGTGCCGGTAGTACTGCTCTGCTATCGCCCAGCGCGCCGGACCGTCCCCCAGCGACATGTTGAGGGCGAAATCGACCGCGAAGGCGCGCAGAAACAGCAGCTCGGACTGCATCCGCCCCAGGGGGGTTCCGAGGTACTCGGCCAGCTCCTCGAGGGCCGGCTGCTCGGAGGCCCCCGAAACGCACACTGTCTCCATCAGCAGGGCGCCGATCTCGATCGGCGTCGCGTTCTTTTTCCGGGGTGCTTTGCGGGTCTTTGCGATCACGGTGAAAGGGCCTGCCTGGGGTCGGCGCGAACAGATTCAAGAAGCGGAATTTACCTGTCCCGGGCAACGGCTGGAGCCCGCGTTCCCACGCTCATTTTGCCGCCCCCTCGATCTTCAGGGCAGCCTTGATTCGACCCCAGGTGGCCTGCCCGACAGCCGTGCCTCCAGCGGGGTCGGCAGGCAGCAGGATACCGTCCAGAAATGAATCCGCTCGACTGGTAAGCATATCCAGGGTCAGAGAGTCGAACTCGTTATCTGGCTCTATTCCTCTCGGCACCCAGATCTCCGGTTCGGAATGGTCCTGGTCGACTGCCGCTACCGCAAACCCGACGGTCTGTCCCGCAGCCAGATCGCTTACCACGTTGTCTACCCCGTTTTCCAGGAAATCCGAGTCCCACCGGTCAAATGGGGTCACGTACAACTCGATCACACTGATCGTGGGTGCTTCTCCGGCCACGCCTCCGCCGCTGTCTCCATAAGGCGGAAGCACGGTCCAGGGAAATCCCTCTATCGTATTTCGGGTGCGCGGGTCATCCAAGGTGGGCCCGCTGACTGTACTGGCAATGGCCTCGTAATGCTGGGCGTTCCCTCGATGGTTCAACCAATCATCCGGCGTGCCTGCAAAACCCGCACCCCCACTGTGGTCTCCATCGATCGCCAGCATCATCATGTCATTTTCGAACATGAGATCCTGGAATCCATCCCCACTGAAGTCGTGAGTGTTGATGTACACGTCGTCGCTGGCCACGAACGCCACGTAGAAGCGAGCCGGATCGTTGTGCCAGGCCAGCCAGATGCGGAAGTCCAGGTCGGAAGGATCGAGCGGCAGGTCTCCTCTTTCCTCTTCGAAATCCAGCAGGGTCATGCCAGGCTCGCCGATCAGGTCGAACCACTCCTCTATCAGGCCGTCATCAAGCCGAATCTCCGCCAACATTTCGTCGGTGAGACAGGTAATCGGAAACACTCGCTCCCCGCTATGGGCGTTGGCTGAAACCACTATCCAGAAAAGCACCCCGATCGCAGCGCACCATTTTTTCAGGTCAAGGCCCATGAAATTCCGTCACTTCAAGCCACGGAGGGGGCAACAGACAGGACACTTGAGAGCAAACCCCGAGTGTGCGACCGACCCCGGCCCCAATGGCAAGACAATCCGCGTTGCCTTCCCATGGCAGGTCCGCGCAACTGGTTTCTCCAGGAAACCGATGCTGACATGGAAAGCGGATCAGCCTGATTCCGAAGTGTCGGGCGGCACCTCGATTTCCAGCTCCTCGTCGAGGTCGGGAACACCGATGCGCTCCCCCATGCGCTCCAGCCAGCTGTTCTCCAGCCGCTGGAGGTACCTGGTCGCGGCCGTCAGCTCCTGGCCCTTCTGGGTGATCATGCGCTCGTACAGGGTCTCGCCGATCACCCCTTCGCGGTGCGCTTCTTTCAGCTCCTCCGCTTCCTCTTTCAGCTGATACAGGAGCGTGACGTGCTGCATCACCTCCTGTTCGAGGCGATTCAGGGTGGCGTCGACATCGATTCCGGAGGCGATCTTCCTGGCGTTCTGAAGGCTGTAATCGTGCTCGAAACGCAGGTGCCCGTTCAGTCCCCGCAGGGAGACCCTTTTTCCGCATTCAGGACATATGACCTGGATTTCCACGATTTTGTCCGCTTCCCTTCGGTTGGCCGCGGGAGCCCCCCGGGGGGTTTGCCCGAACGGGTGCCGTGCCCCGCGCCGGAATGCCCGGTGAATATCCGGTGAATATACAGTACAGGGGTACGTCACAGGGGTACGTCGGTACGGCGACGGGTTGCCGCATCCCATTCCAGCGCTTGTGCTTCCGCTACCCCGCGCCTTGACCACCGCGAGCCTCGCCGGTAGGTTGGTGCCTCGCTTTCGGCAACTCCACCTCACCCTTCAGACCTGTGCAGCCCCTAAAAAAACCTTACCTGCTGTTCCTCGGAGACGCGGCCGACCAGCTGGCAGCCAAGACCGCCGACGGCATTGCCTGCTGGAGGCCCGACTGGTGCGTCGGCCAGCTGCGGCTCGACGGCTGCCGCGCCGACCTCGGCCTGCGGGATCTCACCCTGGAAGAAGGGCGCGCCGCCGGGGCGCGCACCCTGATCGTCGGGGTCGCCAACCGCGGGGGCGTCATCTCCGACGAGTGGATGACCTCTCTTTCCGGGGCCCTCGATCTGGGGTACGACATCGCCAGCGGGCTGCACACCAGGCTGTCGCAGATCCCCGCGCTCGCAGAAGCGGCTGCCGCCAGGGGCCTCGACCTCGTCGACGCGCGCTACCCGGAGGGCGACCTCCCGATCGGGAACGGGGTCCGCCGC
>JAPOZF010000465.1 GCA_026706165.1 Gemmatimonadota bacterium | reverse complement strand
TCGCGCTCCAATGCAGTCAGGTCGGCGCGGTCGGGCGTTGGGAAGTAACGGAAGTCGATGCTCCAGCGGCATTCCCTCGTCCTGTTCACCTTGCTGGTGTGCACGCAGAGGTTCGACAGGAACAAGGCGCCGCCAGGTTCGAGAGGAACGGGAACCGGAGTGCCGCGCGCCTCGACATCCTCCTCCATGCGCACGTTCAGGTCCGCGCCTCGCGCCCCGTCCAGCAACCCCCAGCGATGACTGCCCGGAAGGACCCAGCAGCATCCGTTCTCGACGGTCGCCTCGACGAGCGGCACCCACACCGTAACCATGCGCAGGCTGCCGGTGTGCTTCTCCTTCCTGCCGATGGTCAGCTGGTCGAAATACTGGCTGTCCTGATGCCACGGAAACGAAGTGACGACGCTGCCGGGGAGCTTCGTCCGCAACGCCGGGGTGCCGACGTTGAGGACCTCGGGTCCGAGTAGAAGGCGGACCACATCGAGAACGCCGGGGAGGTTGTAGAGATCGTAGAACTCGGGCCCGAACATCCCGAAATCCCAGCTGCGCGGCGATATGCCCAGTTCTTCGCAGACTGCGGCGTACCGCCGCCCGAAGGACTTGTCCTCATGGCACGACGACAGCTTCCCTTCACGGTGCAACTCCCGGCTGTAGGCGTCGACCTTTTCCCTGATGAAGTCGCACATCGGCTCCAGATCCCCGACATCGATTAGGTCCTTGACCACTGCGTAACCGTCCCGCTCGAAAGCAGTCCTGATTTCCTGGTCTGTCATCCGCCGATCTCCTCCTGTCGCTGTTTCACCATCGAAGTTCCCGGGCCCGGTCCTCCCGCCATGCCCTCCCGGTCTCACGCGTAGCTGATCGCCACCTCCACGTCCACCAGGAGGATGGGCGCCGACCTCTGCACGGCGCCGCGCAGCAGCCGCACCTCCAGCTCGTTCTCCCCCTTTCTCAGCGGCGGGCCGGCCAGGTCGTACTCGATGGCCGCTCCCGAATAGCTGACGTGGGTGAGCCTGGCGGGGAACCCGCTCCACTCGACGCGCCCCCAGTCCCCGAAGGCCGTCCTCGCCAGGTCGGAGCCGAGCTGCTCGCCGTTGAGCCACACCTCCATCTCGTCCTCGCCGCTGCAGCCGGTGAGCTTGAGGCTCAGCACGCAACTCTTCAGCACCCCCTCAGCCGAGGCCGCGGCCACGTCGTCGGCTACCCCGAAACGGAGCGTCGGCCCCCTCGGGGTCAGCGTCTCGGCCAGGGCGACCGGCAGCTGCGAGGCCGGCACCGCGTTCTGGAAGGCGTAGTCGTGCAGGTCCCGGTCCGACAGGTCGCGGCGGTAATCCCAGCGGAACCGGGTGTTCTCCATCTGGTAGCGCTTGTCGAGCCTGGCGAGGGCGGCCGGGTCGGCAAGCTCGGGGAACATCCGGCGCTTCCACTCGGGCGGCTTGCTGAAGTAGTTGAACAGGTAGATGCCGGAGGCGCCGGCGTCATAGTGGCGCGCGGCGATGGCGCGGATCACCTCGTCGTCCAGGGCGGGCCTGAGCCGCTCGATGCAACCGTACACGAGGCAACCGCTGCCCTCGGCGGCCTTGACGAACTCCCCGATCGGAATCTCGAAGGGGATGAAGCCGCCGCCCGCGATCGCGATGTCCACCAGTCCCTCGGCCATCCACGCTTCGACGTCGAGGCCGATCCTGGCCCCGTCGGACAGCGTCGGGGGCACCCGGACGGCGAGGTCTATACGGCGCCCCCGGTCCGCCGCCACATCGGCCATCCGGCCCTTTACGCGGCGCACCAGGTCCGTCATCAGGTGGCGGTTGGCGAAGCCGCTGCCGAGGGGGAAGAAGGTGGGATGGCGCATGAAGTCGAGCTCGACGCCGTCGACGTCGAAGCGCTCGAACAGCTCGCAAATGACCGCTGCCATGTGCCTGCGAACTTCCGGGTGGGTGTAGTCGACTCCGGTGCGGACCCCCCACTCGAGGCTGCCCCGGGGCAAGGTCTCGCCCGGCTTGCCGATCAGGGCCTCCGGGTGGTCGCGCCGGAAGCGGCTCTCTCCCGACCCGTCGAGGCCGGCGTCGTAGTGGCTGTTCATCCGCACCGACGGGAA
>JAPOZF010000687.1 GCA_026706165.1 Gemmatimonadota bacterium | reverse complement strand
CTCTCCGACCACATCGTACCGTTCCGTGAGTTCGATCAGCAGCTTGATTTCGGCGCGGACATCGGCGGGTCAGGAGGGTCGGTTTCCGCGACACCCGTTTCCGAGGCCTGCTCGGCGTTCACTCGCGTTTCGGCCTGCATGGTCGCCCAGGCCCCCCAAGGCGGCCCTCTGCCAGTGGCTTCAATCCATGTCGATACCCTCCACGAACCGGTCTGGCCGCTACCAGCTGGGGCGACGGTTGCCGGGTGGGATTCGCACCCACCAGGAAAGCGCGCCTTTCCGCGGCGCACTGAGGAATCCGGGTTAGTATAGTCCGCATCGGTTGCGGGTCCAAGAGACTGAGGTTCGCGCCGGTGTCGCGCCCCAGTAGAAATGTCCGGTCTTAGCAAAGTAGAAATGTCCTCTTTCGGATCATGTTCGGTCGGTGGCCGAACTACCCAGGACGAGAGAGGAGCGCATGGAACTGAGCGTGAAGGAGCGGGACCGGATTTCGGTGCTGAGGCAGGTGAGCGAAGGGTCGCTGACGGCGGCGGCCGGGGCGGAGCGGTTGGGAGTGACGCGTCGGCATTTCCGCCGGTTGCGCCGGAGGTTCGAGGCGGAGGGCGACGCGGCCGTGGTTCACGGCCTGCGCGGCCGGCCGTCGAACCGCTCGCTGCCGGCGGGGATCCGGGAGCGGGCGATGGCGGTCGCGGCGGATCCGCTGTACCGGGACTTCGGGCCGACGCTGCTGGCCGAGCATCTGGAGCGGAGCTTCGACGTGGACGTGAGCGTCGAGACGCTGCGGCGCTGGATGCTCGAGGACGGGTTGTGGCGGCGGCGGCGAAGGCGCGCGAAGCACTGGCGGAGGCGGGAGCGGCGTGCGGCGCTGGGGGAGCTGGGCCAGTGGGACAGCTCGGTGCACCGGTGGCTGGAGGACCGGGCGGGAGAGTTCGTGCTGATCTCGATCCACGACGACGCGACGAGCCGCCTGATGATGGCGCGGTTCGTCGAGCGCGACGACGGCGCGGAGAACCGGCGGGCGATCATCGGATACCTGCGGCGCCACGGCCGCCCTCTGGCCGTCTACACCGACCATGCCGGCCACTTCGGGCAGTGGTTGTCGCGCAAGGAGGAGCGGACGGACACGATCATCGCCCGGGGGCTGGGCGTGCTGGCCGTCGAGGTGATCCTGGCCGGCTCGCCCCAGGCGAAGGGGCGGGTCGAGCGCAGCTTCGGGACGGCGCAGGACCGGCTGATCAAGGAGATGCGGGTCGCGGGGGTGGACACCCTCGGCGGGGCGAATCGCTTCCTGGCCGAGTGGTGGACGCCGTTCTGGAACGAGCGCTTCGCGGTCGCGCCGCGCGATCCCGTGGACGCGCACCGGCCGCTGCCGCCCGGGGTGGACCTGGATGCGCTGTTTGCGGAGACGGAGACCCGCGAGGTACGTCGCGACTTCACGATCCGGTTCCGCAACGCGTACTGGCAAATCCCGGAGCGGGAGGGGGCGCACGTGGCGCCGGGAAGCAAGGTCGTCGTGGAGCTGCGGCTCGATGGCGAGACCCGGATACGCGCAGGGGACGTGTACCTTGAGGCCGAGTGCCTCGGGCGCACGCCGCCCCGGCCTCCTCCGGCTCCGTCTCCCGAGAAGCCTGCGAGGGCCCAGCCCTCGCCGCCGAAGCCCGGGCCGGACCATCCCTGGCGGGAGCGCTTCCGGAGAGATGCCCGTCTGGCCGTGGCGAAGCGGAAGGCCCGGGAGCGCGACGCGGAGGGCGGGACGGACCGATGAAGCGGCGGGGCGAGCCACAGCGGCAGGCATCCGGGGGGAGGGCGCGCGCGCCCTCCCCCCGGAACCTCAACCCCCAGCCCCGGGGGGCGGACATTTCTACTTTGGACAAACCCCGGACATTTCTACTTTGCGGGGACAGCAGGCGCGGCCGCAGGCGCGGCCGCAGGGGTTGCGCTCTCAGGCGTGCCTCCCTACCGTTACCGCTCGGTTCCGATAGCAAGGAAACCGGTGGATACGACATGGGACGTACGTGTTCCACAGACCATCCACACCAGAGTGAAAGGCTACGAACCCGGTGGAGTCACAGAGATACGGTACGACCCAGATGGCAAGA
>JAPOZF010000257.1:745-2104 GCA_026706165.1 Gemmatimonadota bacterium | reverse complement strand
CATCAACCACGCCCAGCACTCGCCCGTCTTCTACAGCGACGACCGCGGCGAGACCTGGAAGGTCGGCGGCAGCCTGCCCCCCGACACCGACGAGTGCCACGTGGTCGAGCTCGAGGACGGCTCGCTGCAGCTCAACATGCGGCAGTACACCGGGCCCAAGTGCCGCGGCATGGCGCACAGCGGCGACGGCGGCGACACCTGGTCGGAGATGGTCTACAACGAGGAGCTCGTCGACTCCCACTGCCAGGGCTGCTCGATCCGCTACTCCTTCGCCGGGGACGGCGGCAGGAGCCGCATCCTGTTCTCCAACCCGGCGAGCACGGCGCGCGAAAAGATGACGGTCAAGCTCAGCTACGACGAGGGGCAGACTTGGCCGGTTGCGAAGCTGATCTACGAGGGGCCGGTGGCCTACTCCTGCCTGACCGTGCTGGCCAACAACGAGATCGGCCTGCTCTACTGGTTGTGGATGGGGCCGCGGACGATTTTCGCCCGCTTCTCGCTCGACTGGCTGACGGACGGCAGAGACGGGGTTCAGCCGGCCGCTTCCTCAGGCGAAAGCGCCGCTCGAGGATAGCGGGAGAACCCCGCCAGTCCGGGGCGGTTCGCAGCCGGCGAAGCCCGCGGCTCAGTAGGCGACCGAAACCAGCCGGCCGGCCTGGTTCCGCCCGGTGTCTGCCTCGATTTCTACCTGCAGCAGGTAGAGCCCGGGAGGAAGGGTTCCCCTCTCCCCGGAGCCGTCCCATTCGACCCGGAACAGCCCGCTGACCGGGCCGGCGCCGACGCCGATCTCACCCACCTTCCGCCCCGACAGCTCGTAGATCCCGATGGCCGCGGGGACTTCACCGGTCAGGTTGAGCAGTTGGTACTCGATCTCGACGCGGTCGTTGGCGCCGTCGCCGTTGGGGGTGACCACGGGGGAGGAGAGGCGAAGGTTGCGTATCGGGTCCTCGGGAATCGAGGTCAGGGCGACCCGCAGGCGTCTGCCGTCGCTGTTTTCGTCGGCCTCCCCCTCGACCACCGGCTGGGGCACCTCGAAGGGGAGCTCGCTGTCGGAGAGCCGCGGGATGAAGGGGGTTCCGTACTCGAACACCCGCGCCTCGAAGGTCAGCTCGATCAGCTCGCCGGTGCTCCCGGAGTCGACGCGGGGAACCTTCACGGCGAAGCCTTCCCCGTCCATGCGCGTCACTTCGATGTCGATCTCCGCTCCGCCGATGCGGGCGACCGGTTCGACGCCGGAGACCTGCGCCGGGGTGTCGATGGCGATCAGGTCGAAGCCGTTGTCCCCCGGCTCGATGTGGGGGCGCAGGCGGCAGGTGAAGGTGGTCAGCTCCCCGGCCGCGGCGGTGTTGGGATTGATCT
>JAPOZF010000257.1:0-735 GCA_026706165.1 Gemmatimonadota bacterium | reverse complement strand
TGATCTCGGCGGCGGCCCCGGTGACCAGGGGAGGGGAGGCGGCGAACTGCAGGTAGTCGACCTCGCTGCCCGACTCCGGCGTCGAGTGGAAGGCGACGTCGAACTGCACGAAACGCCGCGGCCTGCCGGCGTGGGCGGTGCCGCTTCCGGCGGTGAAATCGTAAGGGGTGTTCCAGGTAAGCCAGTTGTCCTTGTCGTGGCGGATGTCCCCCTGCTCGGGGATTTCGAGGCGACGGTACTGGGCCTTCGTCAGCGGCGTCCCGGATTCGGAGAACGGCACCTGCTCGCCCCCGCGGAAGGTGTAGCGCCAGTAGACCTCGGGCTGGTCGTCGTCGCCGCTGCGCATGGTGACGTCGACCCTGGTCCCGACCTCTTCTCCCTGCCTTCCGGACCAGGTCAGGTCGCCGATGCTGAGAACCTCCCCGAGGTCGATGACGTTGGAGGTGTACCTGGAGAAGGGGACGAACCCGCTGCCGTAGATCTCGAACTCGGCGATCTCCCAGTCCACCCCCTCCTGGGCGAAGATGCGGAAGAGCAGGCGCTGCGTCGGCACCGAGGGGAAGTCGAGGTCGATGAGCTTGCCCCCGGTACCCTCGTGGATGACGTCGAAGTCGTGGCGCCGCGACGGGTGGGTCTTGTTGTTGTACTGCAGGGTGTAGGGGCGCGTCCCTGCCTTGGCGGGGTCGCCGTCGCTGACGGCGATCAGGAACCGCGGCACCGGGTCGATGCCGCCGG
>JAPOZF010000708.1 GCA_026706165.1 Gemmatimonadota bacterium | reverse complement strand
GTTGACGTTGGCTTCTGCGTAGGCCCGGAAACCGGCGATGTCGTCGGCCTGCAGTGTGGCTCCGAACACCTGGGTCGCGGTAGGCAGCCCGTAGTCGAACACCACGGTGCGGCGGTTGGAGTTGTCCTTGACGTTCCCCTCGGCCCGGGCAACCGTGCGGAACTGCGGTGTTGCCCCGCGCGGATCGTTGTCGGTCTGGACGTCGGAGGTCATCTCGACCTTGTAGTCGTTGCTCAGGATCATGCGCAGGCGCACGGCGTGGATGCTCTCCACCAGCCCGGCGTCGGGAATAAGCTCCTCGAGATCGGGAACGTCGGGGTTCTCGTCGGAGAAGACGTACTCGATCAGGATGCGGCCGTCCTCGCCGCGCCCCTCAGCAACCCGGAAGCCGTCCCGCAGGACGCCTCCCTCGACGGTCGGAAGGAAGCCGATCTCGCTGCCGACCAGAACGGTGTCGATGTCTCCCGTTTTCGCCGCGATCTCGATGTCGGTTGAAAAGAGGATGGGGCCTCCCTCGAAATCTTCCGGGGAGTCGTCGGAGACGCGCACGATGATGCGGTTTATGCGGCTCTCGAGCTGTCCGGTGGTCAGGGTGCCGGCGAACGGGTTCTGCTGGAAGCGCTCGGAGGTGATGCGGCCGTTGTGGGCGTTGACGAAGGTGCCGCCTATGCGCACTCCGTCGCTGACGGTCAGCTCGGTCCGTCCGCCTATCAGGTTGGTGAAGTTGTTGACGAAAGAGGGGGTGGCGGCCTGCCCTGCCCCGATCACGGGGGTGTTGATTCTCGACATGAGAACCGTGGCGGAGATCCGGTCCGAGGCGTAATCCGCCATGATCCCGTTGAAGCGGGTCTTGCGGAAGGTCATCGGGGTCAGGGTCGCCCGCAGTTCGTCTCCGATCGCTATGGAGATGTGGTGCTGCCCCTTGGCGTCGTGGCTGAGCACGAGGTTGCCGAAAAGGCCGCCGTACTGGCCGGTCTTGAAAATCCCCGAGCCGTTGGAGACCGCCGGCTGTACCTGCCGCCAGTCGTAGACCAACCAGCCCCGGGTCAGGAAGCGGCCGTACAGGTCGTAGAAGTAGCTCCCCTCGAGCTGGGAGCTGAGGTAACGGAGGTAGCGTTCGCTGGCGTAGTTGGTGTACTCCCACTGGCGGTAGTACTGGCTCGACAGCTCCTGCGGCAGGTACCACTTCCTCAGCGAGGGAGAGACCGCCTCCATGCGCAGCGGGGTTCCGCTGCTGTAGTAGACGGTGCGCCCCTCTTCGCGGCGCCCGAGGAGGCTGCCGTAATCCTCCTGGGCAGCCACCCCGGCGGCCGCCAGGACAGCGCCGGCGAGGACCGCCCGCATCATCGCCGCTTTCATCGCCGGCGCCATTGCCGTCCCGCCCCCGTCATTGCAGACCTGCGTACACCGTGATGAAGCTCGTCGTGAACGCCTTGACGTCGGTATCCCTCTCGAGTCCTTCGTCGCCGAGGACGATCTGCTCCTCCCAGGTGCGGACGTAGCTGAGCCCGAACTGGGTGGTCAGCCGGTATCCGAGGTAGGAACCGGTTGTCGACCACTGCAGGGCGAGCACGAGGTTCTGCTCGTCCTCCGTCGCCCCGGTGGGGCCGTCCTCGAGGAGCTCCCCCTCATCCCGCAGCAGTTCCCTGAACAGGACGAACTCCGCGCCTGTTTCGATCAGCGAGTTGCGCAGCATCGGTTGCCGCAGGAGGACGATACCGGTACCCGCCCACTCCTTGCGCCCCTCCTCGCGGATGGTGAATGCGGTCTGCTGCAGGAACTGGCTCTTGATCTTCGGATGGATGGTGAGGTCGCCGAGGCGCAGGGTGTAGTCCGCCTTGTTGATGATGCCGAAGAGGCGGGTGCTCTCCTCGAGGACGGGTCCCTGCTCGCGGATCCTGTAGGCGTCCCCCTGCTGCGAGTAGAGCTCGAACTTGAGCTTGTTGACGACGTTGAGCCTGTCGGAAGGCTGGTAGTCGAGCTGCAGGTAGGAGGAAGTGATCCAGGTATCCCTCGCAGGCAGGATGTCCTGGACGATCGTCAGCGAGGTGGTTTCCAGGTGCGGGGTCATCTCGAAGCGGTCGTCGGGAATGCTGTCCTTGACCCG
>JAPOZF010000594.1 GCA_026706165.1 Gemmatimonadota bacterium | reverse complement strand
AAACATGCCAACAATTCTCGCAAAAGCCACTGCCAGGGTTTATATCTGTGCGCGGGTAGAGCCGTTCCACCGAAACCCCGGAACGGAAGCACGCCCTCCCACCACCCATGTCCTCCGACCAATCGCAAGCGGACAGCCGGCCCCCGTTTCCCAGGCGCATGGCCCCGGCCGTGGACTACATGGAGCCGAAGGGGACGGGAACTCCGTCCGCGGAACCGGGCGAACCGGTCTCCGCCCTGGCGTTCCTGCTGGGAGCCGCGCTCTGCCTGCTGATCGGGGTCGGAACGGTATACGGCAACGCCATCGTCAAGGGCACGTACATGGCCTGGTGCTTCAGCAACCCGGTGGCGCTCTTCCTGTTCTTCTACCTCGTGCTGGGCAACCTCCTGATCGGCGCCCTGGCGCGCGGTTTCTCCCTGCGGCGGGGGGAGCTGGTGCTGATCTACGCCATGATGATGATGTCGGCGTCGATCCCCACCTTCGGGGTGGTCGAGCACCTGCTGCCGATGATCACCGGGGTGTTCTACTACGCCACCCCGGAAAACGACTGGGCCGAACTGGTTCAGCCCCACGTCCCCTCCTGGATCGCCCCCCGGGAGGAGAACCTGATCCTCGGTTTCTACGAAGGGCTGCCGCCAGGGGCGCCGATTCCCTGGGAAGGGTGGCTGGAGCCGCTCGCCTGGTGGTCGGTCTTCCTGATGGCCCTCTGGCTCGTGTCGATCAGTCTCATGGTGATCCTGCGCCGGCCCTGGATCGAGGGAGAGCGGCTCCTGTATCCGATGATGCAGGTGCCGATCGAGATGGTCGACGGGGGGACCGGGGCCCGGGGTTTCGCGGGCCGCATCTTCCGGCAGCCGCAGACGTGGATCGGCTTCGCCGTGCCGGCACTGGTGGGAACAGTCAACGGCCTGAGCAGCTATCACCCGGGGCTCCCGTCCTTCCAATGGCGGTCGCAACTGACGCTGTTCGACGGCACCATAGAAATCCCCTTCATGTTCTCCTTCTCCCTGATCGGCTTCTCTTTCTTCATCAACCGCAATCTCGCACTCGGCATCTGGGTTTTCTACCTGCTTACCCAGTTCGAGCAGGGGATCTTCAACACCTTCGGCGTGCGCAGCACCGAGCGGCTGGGCTGGTACAGCAACCCCAACTCCCCCTACCTGACCCACCAGGCGTTCGGGGCGATGATGGTGTTCGCCCTGTACACCCTGTGGAAAGCCCGCAGCCACCTGGCGGCGGTGGCGCGGCGGGCCGCAGGCCTGGGACGGGCCGACGACGGGGATGAGATCATGTCGTACCGGGCCGCGGCGCTGACCCTGCTGCTCGGTCTGGCGGTGATGGTGGGGTGGCTCGAGGCGGCCGGGATTCCGCTTCCGGCCTCGTTCCTTCTCACAGCGGTCGCGCTGCTGATCTTCCTCGCCCTTTCCCGCATCGTCGCCGAGGCCGGGGTGGCCCTGGCGCGGGCCCCGTTCATCGCCCCGGATTTCGTGATGGCGACCATGGGGCCCTCCTTCCTCGGACGCGGCGGACTGACCGGCCTGGCCTACTGCTACCCGTGGACGGCGGACATCGTCACCTTCCCGATGGCCTCGTGCGCCAACAATCTCAAGATGATCCACGAGATCGTGCGGGGGAGGAAGAGGGCCTTCTTCTGGGGGATGGTGCTGGCCCTCGCGGTGACTCTCGCCGGGGCCTGCTGGGTCATCCTCTACCTGTCGTACCGCCACGGGGGGATCAACCTCGACAACTGGTTCTGGCTCAACTCCTCGGACACCCCCCTCAACCACATCGTCCTGATGATGAAACAGCCCTCCACCACCGGCCTGGGGGGCTGGCTGTTCACGGGGTTCGGAGCCGCCCTGATGGGGGTGCTGGTCGCGGTCCATCAGCGCGTGATGTGGTGGCCGCTCCACCCTCTCGGGCTGGTCATGACCGGGACGATCTTCACCTCGGGGGTGATGTGGTTCAATGTCTTCCTGGCCTGGGCGGTGAAGGGGGTGGTGCTCAAGTGCGGGGGCGGCGAGCTCTACCGCAAGGCGCGGTTTTTTTTCGCCGGAATGATTCTCGGCGCCTTCGTCGTGTCCGGCACCTGGCTGGTCGTCGATGCGGT
>JAPOZF010000221.1 GCA_026706165.1 Gemmatimonadota bacterium | reverse complement strand
TCAATACACATCACATCCACATCTCAGACATCCAAGGAGAGGACTGACACGATGAAGAAAACCGCATCTACCCTGGTTGCCGCTCTCGCCGCCATTGCCGCGTTCGCTCTCGCCGTGTCCGCCGAGGAGGGGGGCCAGATGCCAGCCGAAGCAGAAGGCCAGATGCATCCCCCGTCCTACGTCGGCTCGCCGGAGCTCGAGCGCATGAAGGGGCTCGCCGGCAGCTGGGTGGTTACCGAAGGCATGCCGGGGGGCAAGGGAGCCGAAGGAGAGGGGGAGATGATGGTCGGCACCGAGTACCGGGTCGCCGCAAACGGCAGCGTCGTCGTCGAGCGCAATTTCCCCGGCACGCCGAAGGAGATGATCTCCGTGTACCACGACCGCGGCGGCAAGCTGTCGATGACCCACTACTGCGCCATGGGCAACCAGCCGCAGATGACCCTCACCGGCTCGGAGGAGGGGGTGCTGACCTTCGAGATGGTCGAGGGCTCCATCGAGTCGGAGGAGATGCCGCACATGAACTCCCTGTCGATCGCCGTCGACGGGGACGAGATGTCCCAGTCCTGGACGATGTTCGACGGCAGCGGACAGAAGACGCACACCATGACTTTCCGCCGCGCCAGGTAGATCAGCGTAGTCCCGTTTCGATTGCACCCGCCGCGGCCGAAGCTTGCGCCGCGGCGGGTTTTTTCATGTAATGCCGTCATGCCGGAGCGTCCGAACATCATTCTGATCATGACCGACCAGCAGCGCGGAGACTGCGTCGGCCGCGACCCGCATTCTCCCGCCCCGCTGCAGACGCCGAACCTCGACTGGCTGGCGCGCTCGGGGGCGCACTTCCTGCACGCCTACGCCGAGAGCCCGAGCTGCATCCCGGCGCGGCGCTCGCTGATGTCGGGGATGGCCCCGGCCGCCAACGGCATGGTCGGCTTCCAGGTCGCCGAGTGGAACCCTCCCCACACCCTGGCCGGGGAGCTGTCGAAGGCCGGCTACCAGACCGAGATGATCGGCAAGGCCCACCTCTTCCCGGCGCGCCGCCGCTACGGCTTCGACCGCATGCAGCTCGCCGACGCCACCAGGGGCCGCGAGAACGACTACGTCGACTGGCTGCGCGAGCGCCACGGCCGCTTCGAGGTCGACCCCGGCATGGCGCACGGCGTCTCCTCCAACGGTTGGGTCGGGCGGCCCCACCACCTGCCCGAGGAGCAGATGCACACCTTCTGGGTCATCGACCGCGCCATGGAGTTCCTGAAGAAGCGGGACCCGACGGCGCCGTTCTTCCTCAACCTCTCCTTCATCGATCCGCATCCGCCGCTGACGCCGCCGGCGTTCCACTACCAGCGCTACATCGAGCGGGAGATCCCCGAGCCGGTTGTCGGGGACTGGGCCCCGCGGTTCGACGGGCCGCAGACCGGGCTCGACCCCAACGCCTGGGAGATCCGTCTCGACGAGCAGCAGATGCGCTGTTCCCGGGCCGCCTACTACGGCATGGTCAACTTCATCGACGACCAGATCGGCCGCCTCATCCAGTACACCTCGGGCCTCGACGACTGTCTCGTCATCTTCACCTCCGACCACGGCGAGATGCTTGGGGACCACAACCTCTTCCGCAAGACCTGGCCCTACGAGGCTTCGGCGCGGGTGCCTTTCATCCTCCGCGCCCCTGCTTCGTGGGCACTGCCAGGCGGGATTACTACCTCATCCCCGGCCGGCCTCCAGGACGTCATGCCGACCCTGCTCGACGCCGCCGGCCTGGATGTTCCCGGCAACTGCACCGGCCGCAGCCTGCTGCCGGTGATCCGGGGGGAGGAGAGCTCGGTGCGCGAGGTCCTCCACGGCGAGCACGCCGGCTGCTACGACTACGCCCACGGCAACCACTTCCTCACCGACGGCGGCCACAAGTACGTCTGGTACTCGCAGAGCGGCCGCGAGCACCTCTTCGATCTCGACGCCGACCCGCATGAGGAGCGGGACCTGGCGCTGCTGCCGGACGGCGAGAGCCGGCTCGCCCCCTGGCGGGGGCGCCTCGCCGAGGTTCTGCGGGACCGGCCGGAGGGGTTCGTCGAGGGGGGCCGCCTGGGTGCCGGGCGGCCGCACACGCACGTGCTTCCCGGGTCCGCCCCG
>JAPOZF010000315.1 GCA_026706165.1 Gemmatimonadota bacterium | reverse complement strand
GCCTGGCAGAGCGGCCGCACGCAGGCGACGATCCGCAACCTCGGCAGGGCCGGAATCCCGACGCTGGGGTATCACTGGGTCCCCAACGGGGTCTGGCGCACCCCGGATCCTGCGGTGCTCCCCGGCGGGGCGAAGGGCACCCGCTTCGACCTGGCCGCCCACGATGATGCCGGGTTCACCCACGGCCGCGAGTTCACCGCCGGCGAGATGTGGGAGAACTACCAGTATTACCTCGAGCGCATCCTCCCTGTCGCCGAGGAGGCCGGCGTCCGTCTCGCCCTGCACCCTGACGATCCGCCGGTCCCCTCGCTGGGAGGCATCGCCCGGATCTTCGGCAGCTTCGACGCCTTCCGGCGCGCCATGGACCGCTTCGAGAGCCCCAACCACGGCCTCAACTTCTGCATGGGGTGCTGGTCGGAGATGGGGGGCCACGACAACGTCGTCAGGGCCATCCGCCACTTCGGCGGCCAGGGTAAGATCGTCTACGTCCACTTCCGCGACGTGCAGGGGCAGATCCCTTGCTTCAACGAGTGCTTCATCGGCGACGGCAACGTCAACACCCTCGAGGTGGTAAAGACCCTCAAGGAGGTGGGCTTCACCGGCTTCATGATCCCCGACCACGTGCCCGCGACCGACGGCGATTCGCCCTGGCACCACCGCGGCCGCGCCCATGCGGTCGGCTACATGAAGGCGTTGCTGCAGGTGGTGGAGCAGCTGTAGCCGCGGTCCGCCCTACTGCGCCACCTCCGCGGGTCGGCCGCTGGCCCGGGAGGCGTACACCCCCTCGGTCAGCTGTGCCACCCGCAGCCCGCAGATGCCGGGGGCCTGCACCTCGGCCCGGCCCTGGATGGCGTCGATGAAATTGTGTGCCGGCGAGGCGCCCCCGCCGGCCGGCCGCGGCAGCAGGATGTCCTCCCCCCGCCTGTGGACCATCAGCGGTTCGGCCGCGCCGAACCTGATCACCCCTTCCGTCCCGTAGAAGGTGAACTCCTCGCGCCATTCCGGCGAGAGCGAGGTGTAGGCCAGGGTGCCGACGGCGCCGCTGGTGAACTCGACGGTCACAGCGGTGAGCACGTCGACGTCGGTGCCCTCCTGGTTGATGAAGGCCTGGACGCGCCTGGGCTCGAGGCCGGTGGCCCACAGCAGGATGTCGTTGATGTGGCTGCCGGTGTCCATGAAGTGGCCCCCGCCCGACAGCGCCGGGTCGGCCCGCCAGGAGGCGCCCGGCTGGAAGACGGACAGGCAGTCCTGGGCGATGATGGCGTGGACGAGGCGTATCTCGCCGATGGCGCCGCCGAGGAGCAGCTTGCGGGCGCGGATGAAGCGCCCCTCTCCGTGTCTCTGGTAAGCGATGGCCAGCACCTTGCCCGAATCCGCGGCCGCGTCGAGGATGCCGCGGGCATCAGCCGCGGTGGTCGCCATCGGCTTCTCGACCAGGACGTGCAGGCCGGCCTGCAGGCACTGCCGCACCTGCTCTCCGTGCTGGGTGTGCGGGGTGGCGACGAGGACGGCGTCGAGAGCTCCTTCCGCGAGCAGCAGTTTCCAGTCCCGGAACTGCGGCACCTCTTCGCCTCCGAGGGACCGCTGCAGCTGCGCCATGGAATCCCCGTCGGTGTCGCAGAGCGCCGCGATGCAGGCGTCGTCCCGCTGCGAGATCTGGTTCGCGTGGTGCCTTCCCATGCCGCCGGTCCCGATGATACCTGTCCGGATTGCCGTCACTGTGTTCCTTTCTTCCTGCCCGCGGGCGGCGGGCGGTTGCACTTCCCGGCGGGGTTTTGCCCGTCGGGGGAAGCGGCTAAAATAGCCGTGCTCAATCATGGTTCAACTCGATACAGATCGACTCCCCGCGCCGAAATCCCGCCAGGAACCCTTTCGGAAAGCTGGTTGGCCGGCCTCGCGGAACCCTGCCGCCCGGCGCCGCGGTTTCGGCCCGAAGGAATGAGATGACCGGGGCCCAGAGCGTCGTCGAGGTGCTGACCAGAGCCGGAGTCCGCCATCTCTTCGCGCTTTCCGGCAACCAGAACCTGCCGATCTTCGACGCCTGCATCGGCAGCGGCATCCGGCTGATCCACACCCGCCACGAGGCCGCGGCGGTGCACATGGCCGACGGCTGGGGCCGGCTCTGCGG
>JAPOZF010000601.1:1235-2132 GCA_026706165.1 Gemmatimonadota bacterium | reverse complement strand
GATGGAGAGCGCTCTGGCCGCCGCCTTTCTGGGGTGGGTTCCGGAGTTCGGCGTTTTGCTCACCGAGCATCGCAAGGCTTCGATCCAGGTGGATGTGAACGCCGAGGCGAGGTCGGCCAGCGATTGGGGTGCGCTGGGATATTTCGCGGGCGAGGTTGCCGGGGCGGAGATTCCGGTCTTCACCGGTGTGGATCGGATCGGCCCGGAAGCGGCCAAGCAGCTGTCGGCGACGCTTCCGTATGCGGGTCAGGGCGCGACGATGTTCCATATCGCCGGCGTCACGCCCGAGGCGCCGTCCCTCGATCGCGTTCTCGAACCGGGAAGAGCGATCCGGCGCATCTCTTTCGGCGAAAGGGAGAGGCGTGAGGCGTACGGGAAGATGACGACCCTGGGGCGGGGAGAGGCGGTCGATACGGTGATTCTGGGATGTCCCTTCAGCTCTTTGGAAGAGATCCGGGAGATTGCTCGACGTTTGCAAAGGGAAAGGATCGCATCCGGGGTGAAATTGATCATATGTACCTCGCACAACGTTCTGGACCTTGCCTCGACAGAGGGATACGTCGACGTCATCCATCGGGCGGGAGGAACGTTGATGGTGGACAGCTGTCCCGGCGCGATGGGGAGAATGCGTCCCCGGAATGTGGTTTCGAACTCCTTCAAGCAGGCCTTTTACGGACGCAGCGCCCTGGAGGCCGAGACCGGCGTGGCAGATCTGGAAGGTTGCCTCCGAGCGGCGATCAACGGGACCTGGACGTGGTGAAAAAGCAGACGCTTCGAGGACGGAAGGTCATCGGGGGCAGGGCCTCGGCCGAGGCGGCGGTGAGTGAGGCGGCGCTCTGCTTCAGGTCGGAGTTCAACCCGATCGAGGGCCGCGTGATCGATTAGAATCACCCCATG
>JAPOZF010000601.1:0-1225 GCA_026706165.1 Gemmatimonadota bacterium | reverse complement strand
ACGGCCGGATCCTGGCGGGCAAGGTGGTCGTGATACCGTCGACGAAGGGGTCCTCCGGAAACACGATGTTCGTGCGGATCGCCTCCCTCGAGGGCAAGGCGCCCGCCGCTTTGATCCACAGGAAGATCGATTCGCCGCTCGTGCTCGCGTGCGCGATCGCGAGCATTCCGCTCGTGCAGGTCGGCGAAGAGGATTTTGGATCGATACGAGACGGAGACTGGATCGAGATGGATGCGGATCGAGGTCTCATCGAAGTGTTCAGGAAAGCGTAGAAGGACGGGGATACCGGGCGATCAGGACACGGGTATCGTAAACCGGCGGACCGTCGTTCGAGAGTGGATCCGCTATTTTCGTCTTATTACGGGGAGCGGTAAATCGTTGACATCATTGTCGCGTATTGAAGGGGCGTATCGCGTCAACTGTATCGTGCACTCCATGGCGACTCCGTTCGTGTCGAGTGCCCCGAGCCCATAGGGCGAGGGGTGTATCGAGAGACAAGGCTCGCCCGACTCGCCGGCCCGCGCCCTTCGATACACCCGCAAGACCCTTCGGTGATGATCAGTTGAACATCTCGCTCATGGGGCACTCAGGGACACGGGGCTTTTGCACTTATCCAAGCCCCTGCACCTCTCTCTTCGAACCTGGCGTTGTTCGTGTCGAGTGGCTGAGCCCGGGAGTGTCAACAATATAGTGCTCTCCTAAATAACAGCGGGGTGTTGCCCCGCGGGCTGATCGCGCTTGCCCTGGGGCGATCCCTCGTCGCAAACCGGAAACCGGTTGGGCGCAGACGGCTTTAGGGAGACAGCCTGCTCTATTCCAAAAGGTGTCTCGACATGCCGGGTGTCATGTCATGGAAGGAGATGAACTGGCTTCTGCCTGACTTCAATGAGACCGGGTTGATCTATCACGGAAGTTAGCCTGAGAATCTCGCGAGTATCTTCCAAAATGGACTGATTCCCCAATACAAGCGCCCAAGAGATCGTGCCGAAACGATCTACAATGCACATTACCGGCACCGGCCGAAGTCCATTCCGGACTGGGTGGATCCGAGGAAATGCATTTTCGGCTACATGAACAGGGCCAGGCAGGGAGGCTCTGGCGGCATTGCGGATGGCAAGGTCAACGGCGTAACAATCGGCATTGAGGCCGCAGATCCTATTACCGAGCGGATTTCGACAGCCTGCGTCCAGTTCTCGGATATGGTGTACTGTCCGGAGGAGGCGGG
>JAPOZF010000438.1 GCA_026706165.1 Gemmatimonadota bacterium | reverse complement strand
GGACTTGATCCGGGGCCCAGGGCCGACCCGAAAGATGTTTGCCTGTGGCCCCTGGGCCCCGGATCTCCGCTGCGCTCCGTCCGGGGCGGCATTGTTGTGTTTTTGACGGATGGGGGCGCGCGCGGTTTTCGCCCGCTTCGTCCCGCCCCCCCTGCCACCCCGGGGCGGGCGCGGGGACCGGTCGATTAGCCTTTGGGTTCAAGGGGATTCTGCTATAATCGCGGCTCGGTGCGGCGCCCCCTGTCCGCCGGGCCGCCGCAGGCCGGCTCCCCTCCCGATTCGGGGCTTGATCCGGGGCCGCACAAGACCAGAAAGCGTTGGCCGCATCCCATGAAGATATCGATCGAACGCGCCGCCCTGCTCCGCTCGCTGGCCCATGTCCAGAGCGTGGTGGAGCGGCGCAACGCCATTCCCATCCTGTCCAACGTGCTGATCGAGGCGAGCGGCGCGACCCTGCGGCTCAACACCACCGACATGGACATCTCGATCGTCGAGGCGACCGAGGCGGCGGTGGCCGTCGCCGGGGCGACGACGACGCCGGTGCACACGCTGCACGACATCGTGCGCAAATTGCCCGACGGCGCCCAGGTCGAGCTGGCGCTCGAGGACGACGGCGGCCGCCTGGCCTTGCGCGCCGGCCGCTCCAGCTTCCGGCTGAGCTGCCTGCCGCGGGAGGATTTTCCCGCGCTCGAGGGCGAGGGCCTGCCCCACGAGTTCGCCATGAGCGCGGCCGACCTGCGCACGGTGATCGAGCGCACCCGCTTCGCCATCTCGACCGAGGAGACCCGCTACTATCTCAACGGCATCTACTGGCACGCCAGGGAGGAGAACGGCGTCCAGCTGCTGCGCGCCGTGGCGACCGACGGCCACCGGCTCGCCCGGCTGGAAATGCCGCTGCCGGAAGGCGCCGCGGGCATGCCCGGCGTGATCGTGCCGCGCAAGACGGTGAACGAGCTGCACCGCCTGATCGCCGAGGCCGAGGCGTCGGTGCAGATCGGCCTGTCGGAGAACAAGATCCGCTTTTCCTTCGGCGATATCGAGCTGACCTCGAAGCTGATCGACGGCACCTTCCCGGATTACGAGCGGGTGATCCCGGTCGGCAACGACCGGGCGATGACGGTGGCGACCAAACTGTTCCGGGAGGCGGTCGACCGGGTCTCGACGATTTCCACGGAGAAGTCGCGCGCGGTCAAGCTCATGCTCGGCCCCGGGCCGTCCGGGGGCAACCTGACCCTCCAGGCGACCAGCCCGGACGCCGGCAGCGCCACCGAGGAGCTGGAGGTCGGCTATGGCGACGAGAGCATGGAGATCGGCTTCAACGCCCGCTACCTGCTCGACATCGCGACCCAGATCGAGGGCGAGGAGCTGAAATTCGAGCTGGCGGACAGCGGCTCCCCCACCGTGATCCGCGACCTCGCCGACGAAGCCTCCCTCTACGTCCTGATGCCGATGCGGGTCTGAAGCCGCTGTCCGATCGAATGGAAAGCGCCGGCAGGACAACGCGTCCCCCCTCCCCTTGGGGGAGGGGGTTAGGGGGAGGGGTCCGCGGACCCTGTCTCGGAACCAGGATCGGACATCGTACTGCGCCGGACAACCCCTCCCCTGGCCCCTCCCCCAAGGGGAGGGGGATTCAGTCGGTGCCCCTGTTGCAGAGAAATCCCTTGGCGAAGCGGAAATGACCGGCAGGGTCCGCCCATGACAGGCACGAACCGGCCTTCTTCGGCGCGAAGACAGGCGTTCAAGACCGCCCTGGCGAAAGACCTGCGCACGGCGATGACCGACGCGGAACGGCATTTGTGGTCGAAGCTGCGACGCGGGCAGTTGGGCGCGCGCTTCCGGCGCCAGCAGCCGATCGGTCCCTATATCGCCGATTTCTACTGCGCGGCGGCGAGGCTGGTCGTGGAAGTCGACGGCGGGCAGCATGCCGGGGCGCAGCGCGCGCACGATACACGACGGGACCGCTGGCTCCGGGACGAAGGCTATGCGGTCCTGCGCTTCTGGAACACCGACGTGCTGGCCAATACCGACGGGGTTCTCACCGATGTGATGCTGGCGCTGGAGGCGGCCGGCGTTCGTCCGGATGCCGATCGAATCCCCCTCCCCTTGGGGGAGGGGCAAGGGGAGGGGTCGCCTGCCGACGCA
>JAPOZF010000509.1:1884-2144 GCA_026706165.1 Gemmatimonadota bacterium | reverse complement strand
CACTCGGTTACAGTGAACTGATCGAACTCTACAGCCGCACTCCCGGTCTGGCGCTCGACAAGCTCAAGGCCGTTCTCGAATTGGCGTGGCGCGCCCTGTCAAGGTCACGGGACATCCCCGGAATCGTCTTCGCCTACGACGAAGCGCAGAACCTTTCGGACCAGTCGGCCAGGGAACAGTATCCGTTGTCTCTCCTGCTCGACACCTTCCAGTCGCTGCAGCGCAAGGAGCTTCCCCTGATGCTGGTTCTGACCGGACTG
>JAPOZF010000509.1:0-1874 GCA_026706165.1 Gemmatimonadota bacterium | reverse complement strand
ACCTTGTTCCCCAGGCTGGTGGAGGCGCGGACGTTCGCCGAGCGAATGTTCCGGGTCGTGTTCCTGCAGAGCCTGAACCGGACCGAGAGCGAACAGGCGATTCGCAGACCCGTGGAGGACTCCGACTGTCCGGTACGTCTCGATGACGACTCCGTCGAAACGATCATCGAGAATTCCGCAGGGTATCCCTACTTCATCCAGTTCATCTGCAGAGAGGTGTACGACGCCTTCATCCAGAGAATCGACAAGGACGGCCGGAGGCCGGTTCCGGTTGCGGAAATCGAACAGAAGCTCGACGCGGATTTTTTCGCAGGCCGGTGGGCTCGCGCGACCGATCGCCAGCGCGACCTGTTGTTCGTCATTTCCCGGCTGCCGGGCTGTGACGGAGAATTCACCGTTCAGGAGGTGGTCGCAGAGTCGAGACGGTCTTCAGGCAAGCCGTTCAGCAGCAGCCACGTCAACCAGATGCTCCTGGCACTGGCGGCCCAGGGCCTGGTGTTCAAGAACCGACATGGAAAATACTCCTTTGCCGTGCCGCTCCTCGGCAGGTTCATCCGCCGCCAGGCTCCGGAGACAAGTCCGACCTGACCGACAGGCAAACGACCCCCGCGGTGAGTCGTCAGCTGCCATGCTTCCCGTTTTCGAGATCCGGCATGTCTGTCCCTGACTTCATCGGGCTGCGCCGCCGGCGCGGACCGTCGGTCAGCCGATCTCGTCGCGGTGGACCGGCGTCAGCTCGCCGTCCGCGGCCCGGATGTACTGAGCGCGCATCCTCGACTCGAAGCTGTCGTAGTACACGTACAGCACCAGGCCGGGGCGCACCTCGAGCATCGAGCCCATGACCCAGATCGAGCTGTCGATGATCGAACCCTGCCAGCTGGCGCCGGCGTCGAAGCTGGCGTGCACCGTCATCAGGGGCAGGCGGTGGGCGACCAGCAGCGCTCCGGTGCTGGTCTTGAGCATGTTCGGAGTCGCGTAGCCGGGAAACGGCCCGCGCATGCACGGGCTCCAGGTGAGGCCGCCGTCCCGCGACCACGTTTCCCACATCCACGGCGAGTAGATCGGCCGGATGAGCGCCACCATGCTCCCGGGGGACGCCTCCGCGCCGCACACCTCGGTGAGGTCGAGGGAGCCGTCCACCGGCTCCCCCCTGCCGTTGACGGCGTGGTCGATGTTGACGAGCGGCGACCAGGTGGCGCCGTTGTCGGTCGAGCGGCAGGTGAAGGCGCGGCAGTGGTTGGACCCCCAGGTGTGGATCAGCTCGGGGCCGGCCCCTGACTCGTGGCTGCCGTACAGGAACAAGACGACGGTGCTTTCGCCGAGGTTGGCGAAAACCTGGGGTCCCATGTGCAGGGCGTTCATGCCGTCAGGCACGGGTCCGATGTCGAGGGCGCACGGCGGACCGGTTGAGCGAATGTCGTCGGACACCTCCGCCAGGGCGTACCTGCCGTCCCCGTCCATGGAGAGCCGGCGCACCCGCCCGTCGGGAAACCGGTGCAGGACGCCGCGCACGGTCCAGGGATCGGCCTCAACGGTGCCGGTGACCTCCGGTTCGCTCCAGGTCCTGCCGTCGTCGGCGGAGCGGGTCATCAGATGGCTGGTCGTGCCCGTCGACCCCCGCCGGCTTCCGCTGAAGGTGATCACCAGCTCGCCGTTGCCGGCGCGCAGAAGGGTCTGCGGCTTCTGCCAGGTGCCGTGCGTTTCGTCCTCGACGGGATGGAACCAGTTGGTGGGCTGCTCGACCGAGTCGACCCAGCCGGCGCCGGGTCCCGGCTCGCCGTCGATACGGACGGCGCGAACGCTGGCGCGGCCGAAGATGAACAGCCCGACGCAGCCGGCCCCTTCCGGCAGGCCCCGGTGCTCGAAGACGCCGC
>JAPOZF010000369.1 GCA_026706165.1 Gemmatimonadota bacterium | reverse complement strand
CCCAAGGCTTCGAGGGACGTATTCCAATACCAGGGGCCGCCGCCGACCCCGGGATCACCATAGCGGGCGTTACCGCTGTAGTTGGAGGGGTTGGCGATCAAGTTCGCGGAGAATTGATTTCCCCGCCCGAACATACCGGCACGAAGCAGGTTGAGCCCACCCCCGAACCCTGTTTCCTCACCGGTTCCCGTCTCACCGCCGAAGACCACGTAAGGGAACCATCCGGCGGTTTTCTCCTCCTTGCCCCCGCGGGCGAACAGGCCTTTGGCTTCGGCCCAGATGGTGAACTGCCCGATCGGGTAGACAAGGGCATTCCACACGTGCTTCGGAATGGTGAGAACGGGGTTATGTCTGGTTTCGTAGACATCGACGGTGTCCGTGTCCGTCGCTCCGGTAAGGCCGTCTTGCGAAAGGGCAGGTACAGACAGGGCAGCCAACACCAGTGCGGGGATGAGTGATTGAAGGATCATCGCGGATCGGTATTCCTTGTCTGATCGGGTTGCTCAGTACACCTCGGGCACGAAGGTCTGGTCATCGACCGGGGGGCGCACGTAGCTGTCATCCTGCTGCATCGGCGGGAGCTCGAGCTTGTCAGGAAGCACGTTCTTGTAAGGGATCATGCCCAGCAGGTGGGAGATGCAGTTGAGGCGGGCCCGGCGCTTGTTGTTGGCGTCGACGACGAACCAAGGCGCCTGCTTGATGTCGGTATGGCGGAACATGTCGTCCTTGGCCCGCGAGTAGTCGACCCAGTGGGTGCGCGCTTCCAGGTCCATGCCGCTGAGCTTCCAGCGCCGCGCCGGGTCGGAGATGCGCTGCTTGAACCGCCGTCCCTGCTCCTCCTCGGAAACCGAGAACCAGTACTTGATCAGGATGATTCCCGAGCGCACCAGCATGCGCTCGAACTCGGGACAGCTGCGGAAGAACTCATTCACTTCCGTTTCCGTGCAAAAACCCATCACCCGCTCGACGCCGGCGCGGTTGTACCAGCTGCGGTCGAACAGAACCATCTCCCCGGCCGCCGGAAGTTCCTCGACGTAGCGCTGGAAATACCACTGCGTCTTCTGCCGCTCCGTCGGGGTGCCGAGGGCGACGACCCTGCAGATGCGGGGGTTGAGCGACTCGGTGATGCGCCGGATTACGCCTCCCTTGCCGGCGGCGTCGCGGCCCTCGAAGATGACGACGACCTTCAGGCCCTCGTGGCGTATCCATTCCTGCAGCTTGGCCAGCTCTGTCTGGAGCTTGGCCAGTTCCTTCTCGTAACCCGCCCGGTTCAACTTCCCCTTGCCGGAGGAGTTGGGGGGATCGCCTTTTTTCTTTTTTGCCATCTCACGCTCCTGACCACCCGTTGAAAAAGCCCGTCTTGCTGCCTGCCCGGGGTGGAGGGGCAGGCAGCAGGCGGCAGTCGGCGTCCGGCTATTTTTCCACCACCACCTTGCGGGACGTGATGATCCCCCCGGTGACTGCCCCGATGAGGATGTCGACGAAACCGGCCGCCGTCTTGATGGTGTAGTCCTCGGCTCCGCCGGCCATGGCCCGCGTATCCACCTCGTTGAGCGGCGCCAGGCTGATGACGTAGAACTGCCGTGCGGTTTCCACTTCCGTCCCTTGTGCACCCTGGCCAACCATGTGCACGTGGGCGGAGCAGCCGGCCAGGACCAGGACGGCCAGCAGCAGCGGGGCGATCAGCTTCTTCTTCATGGTATCCCTCCTCGGGGAATGATATGGAAGGAAGAAAGCACGGACTCGTAGGTCTTGATCATGACCTCGGTCCACGCTTTCCGGATGAGTACGTCCAGCTGGTACACTGCCGCGGGGGTCTGGACGAAGACCTGCCTGACGATAAAGCCCGAGCGCACGAAGGAGTACTCCCGGAGCGCTACCGCCCCCGAATTCATGGATCGCACCTGGAGGTAGTCGTCCTCTGAACGGCGCTCCACCGGCTGGTACCTGGCCAGGTAGGCGAAGTCCGCGGACGGCTCCTGACCGACGATGCGGCTGAGAACCAATGCGTGCCCCTCCGCAAAACCGCAGAAGTGCTCGATTTCGTATTGAAACCCGAGCCGGTTGGCCTGGTTGGCCTCATCCTCGGCCCCCTGCCGCAGGCTGTCGGGCATGGCCGCGCAGGCCTTGGGGAAAGCCAGCTCCAGCGC
>JAPOZF010000346.1 GCA_026706165.1 Gemmatimonadota bacterium | reverse complement strand
GAGTGCCGAGCGATGAGTGACCTGCAGCCGCAGAAGCGGCAGGACGGTCAGGCGCCCGCCGGCCCGGAGCGGCCCGGTCTGAACGCGGAGGAGTACCGCGAGCTGTTCGAGGAGTGCCACGACGCCATGGTGGTCACCGCCCGCGACGGGACCATCCTCGAAGCCAACCACGCGGCGAGCGAAATGTTCGACTGGCCCCATGACCGGTTCCTCGGCATGGACATCCACGACGTCTACGCCAATCGCGAAGACCGCGCCCGCTACCAGGAACAGATCGAGCGCGAAGGGTACGTCCGCGACTACGAGGTCGTCTTCGTAACCCGGGACGGCCGCCGCCTCGACTGCCTGTTGACCAACGTGGTGCGGCGCGCCGCCGACGGCAGCGTCCGCGGCTACCAGAGCATCGTCCGCGACGTCACCGAGGCCAGGCGCCTGGCGGCCGAGTTCGTCGCCATTGAAGACCACGAGCGGCGGCGCATCGCCGCCGACCTGCACGACCGCGTCGGCCAGACCCTGGCCGCGTCGCGGATGAAGATCGAGGACCTGCGGCAGGCGGACGAGGAGGAACGCCAGACCCTGCTCCACGACATAGACGGCCTGCTCGAGCGGACGATGGAAGAACTGCGCACGCTGGTTTTCGATCTCAGTCCGCCCGAGCTCCACTACTACGGGCTCGTCGCCGCTCTGCACTCGCTAGCCGGGCAGCTCGACAAGGAGCACGGGCTGCGGGTCAGCCTGGTATGCGAGGGGGACTGCGAGGTGGCGGAGGAAGGTCTGCGAGCTACGCTGTTCCGCTGCCTTCGCGAGCTGTTGCTCAACGTCGTCCGCCACGCCGGCACGGACGCGGCCGCGGTGTCCCTGCGCCGCGACGGGACCGGACTGAGCCTGGCGGTCGCCGACCGCGGCCGCGGCTTCGATCCTTCTCCGGAGGCCGCCCGGCAGGGGACCGGTTTCGGCCTGTTCAGCATCGGCGAGTGCCTGAGGCAGGCCGGCGGCTCCTTCGACATCGAATCGACGCCGGGGCAGGGCACACGTTGTGTGCTGGCGATTCCTTCCCCGCTGCTTGAGAAAAAGGAGAGTTCCCGATGACGATCCGGGTTTTGCTGGTGGACGATCACGAGCTGATGCGCGAGGCGTTGAGGGCCAGGTTCGCGCAGGACGACGAGTTCGAGGTGGTGGCAGAAGCCGGGGACGCGCGCACCGCGGTCGAGCAGGCCGCGGCCTGCCGGCCCGACATCGTGGTCATGGACGTAGCCCTGCCCGACCTGAGCGGGGTGGAGGCGACGCGCCAGATCCTCGCCCAGGCCCCGGAGGTGAAGGTGGTAGCCCTGTCGATGCACGAAGAACCGCACTTCGTCGCCGGCATGTTGGAGGTGGGGGCCTCGGGGTACGTGGTCAAAGGGGCGGCCCGGACCGGGGCCGAGGTGATGCGGGCCGCCCGGGCGGCCCTCGCCGGCGGCACCTACCTGAGCCCGGAGTTGGCCGGGGCCGTGTACGACCAGGTGCAGGCCCTTGCCGGCCACCCGAAACTGAGCGCGCAGGAGCGCGAGGTGGTACGGCTCATCAGCAAGGGCCTGAAGACAGCGGAAATTGCCAAACGACTGAACTTGAGCGATAACACCGTCAACACGTACCGGAAACGCATCATGGACAAGCTCGACCTGCACAGCATTGCCGCTTTGACCAGGTACGCGATCAGCACCGGGCTCACCTCGCTGTAGCGGCCCTCTTCGCGGCAGTCACTCCCTTCCGGGTTCGGCGCCAATTCCGCAGGCAGTCCCGAACCCGGAGGCCCGGTTTTTTCGGGCAAATCCCCCCATTTTCGAAAAAAGTACCCGTTCGGGTGACAGGAATGTACCCGTTCGGGTGATACCGGAGCCGTCTGCCCGGTGCGATCTTCGTTCTCAGACAAACGAAAGGCCCCCCAAAGGCTCTCGGAAAGGAGGTCACGTCCCGTGGCCGTCAACGCCCGACAGGAAGTACACCGCACCGCGATACAACCGCGGCATCCCGAAGGCATTCATCGAGAGTTGGGAGGGAGAAAATCAAGGGCATGGGAAAGGAGAATAAAACGGTAACGGGCACGCCGCTGCCCCGTGCACCCAGGAAGAAGCATTGAAATCGCAACCCCATTCTGTTGAGAAAGCAGGAA
>JAPOZF010000064.1 GCA_026706165.1 Gemmatimonadota bacterium | reverse complement strand
GCTCGCGCGGCTGGAGGGCGCCGGCAACGGCCGCGTGATCGGCCATGACGTTCAGATCCACCCAGTCGCCCCAGGATTCTCCGGCGCGTCCGCCGAAGGTCAGGGTGCGCAGGTCGTCGGCGGCCATCCGGCAGGGGAGCAGCGCGCAAGCGACGGCCGCAACCACGGCGACAGGGTGGTTCCGGACGGGTGGTCCGCGGCGATTCAAGGTGGCGAACGGATCGAACGTCCGTGCCAGGCCCTCAAACGGCTCGGGGGAAGAACGGCAGGGAAATGCCGGACCGGGCCACTAAGTCTCCGATCTTCCGGCCTGGTAGGAGTAGTTCTCCGCCCCGGTGACCGTGCCGTCGGGGTTGAAGGTGCGCGCCTCGATCGCGGGAGTCTCCCCATTGGAGATCCGCTCCAGCACCCCGGTCACGCGGGGCACCACGATCTCGATGGCGCGCCGCCCTTTCTCGGCGGTGGCGAGCCTGGTGTCGGCGTCGTCGATATCCTCGACGTGGACGCGCTCGGGGAAGGCGGCGAGGGCAAACGAGGTTTCGAACTCGTTGGCATGCCCGGGAAGGCGCTTGCTGTCCATGAGCGAGTGCGCCTCCTCTTGCGTGTACAGGTCCCAGTAGGAGATGCAGACCACGTTGGCTCTGAGGAGCTGGCGGTAGCGGATCATCTCCTTGCCGAGGGCGTGTATGTGGCCGCCGTGGCCGTTGAGGACGAGAATGTTGCCGATGCCGGCGCGGGTAATGCTTTCGCAGATGTCGAATACGTAGTCGAGAAAGGTGCCGACGCGGGTCGTCAGGGTCCCCGGGTGGGGCATGTGGTGCTCGGACACTCCGACCTGCACCGTCGGCGCCACCACCACCCTCGGGTGCAGGGCCAAGGCGGCCTGGTGCGCCACGTGGGTGACCGCGGCGCTGTCGTGGCACATTTCGAGATGCTCGAGGTGCTGCTCGATGGTGCCGGTCGGCACCACCGCGGCCTCGATGGTGCCGGCTGCCAGCATCTCCCTGAACTCCTTGCGGGTGAAATCTCCGATCAGGATGCGCTTCTCTCGCATTGTTGGTCTCCTCTCGAACTGCTGTCCCCTCGGCGGGACCAGGGGAAGCAATGGTTGGGTAAGGTGGCCGGCAGGCAGTCGGTATTCCGGGAAGTGTCCGGGGGTTTGAAATGGCGCGGCTTGTACCCGTGCGACTTGGGGAAAGGATCGGGGCGCAGGCTGTAGAATAGGCCATCCCTCTGAGGCCAACCAGAATACCGGATCACCTGACGCCGCCCCCGGGTCAGCCCCCCGGGTCGCCGCTGCGCCTGACGACGCTGCGCGAGAAGGGGCGCCGGCTGCGGCACATGCTCTCCCGACAGGTGCAGACCGGGGTGCCGCCGGCCGCCCGGGTGATGCCGGCGAAGGCCTCGTAGATTTCGTCGTTTCGGGAGACGGTGAATTTCTCCATAGTTTGGTCGCCATCCGAAAGGGTGTGGAAGCGGGGCAGGCCGGGGGGTCGGATCGTCTCCGGATCTCCGCGCAGAAGGGAGGAACAAGATGGCATGCGGTCCGGCCTGGGATCAACGGGCGGGACTTCCTGCCGAAAAGGACTCGGGAACCATGGCAAAACCGCGCATCATGTTCGACCACGACGGGCGGCATCCCCTCATCTACATGTACGAGCCGCCGATACGGAGAGAGGAACTGGAGGCGGCGGTGGACGAGCTGGTCGGCACTCCCGTGGAGGCGCTGATGCTGACCCTGGGGGACATCCGCAGCCTTCTCTACGATTCGCAGGCCGGCGAGCTCTGGGGCCGGGACGTCGAGAAGTGGCCCCACCTGATCTGGCGGAGGGCCAACCAGAACTTCAGATCCCTGATCGCCGGGGGGAACGACCCTCTGCGGGTGCTGTGCGAGCGGGCGCACGCCAAGGGGATGCAGCTCTACGCCACCCTGCTGGTCCAGCAGGGGCCGAGGGAGCGCATGCTGAAAAGCTGGGAGGAGGAGGATTTCTCCGCCGACGACTGGCGGTTCAGGCTGCATCCGCTCGACATAGGCTCCAGGGGCGGGGTGGAGCGCGACTGGCCGGGTTACCGCTGCCCGGACTTCGCCAACCCGGAGGTGCGGGCACGCACCCTCGCCGTTGTCGCGGAGGTCGTGGCCAACTACCCGGTTG
>JAPOZF010000256.1 GCA_026706165.1 Gemmatimonadota bacterium | reverse complement strand
CGCCCAGCGCAGCTTGCGGACCCGGTCGGCAATCGCGTCGTCGTCGGTCACGAGCATGCCGCCGTCGCCGGTGGTCAGGTTTTTCGTAGCCTGAAAGCTGAAACAGCCGATGTCCCCGAGAGCGCCGAGCATGCGCCCCTTGTAGCGGCCTCCGCACCCGTGGGCGGTGTCCTCGACAACGGTGAGGCCGTGCTCGCCGGCAAGCGCGAGGATCGGGTCCATGTCGCAGGCGTGTCCTCCGTAGTGGACGACCATTATCGCCCGCGTGGTCGGGGTGATCTTCTTGCGCAACTCGTCGGCGGTGACGTTGAGGGTGTCGGGGTCGATGTCGCAGAAGACCGGCCGCCCTCCGGCGTGGACGATCGCCTGGGTCGCCGAGACGAAGGTCATCGAGCTGGTCAACACCTCCTGGCCGTCGACCTCGGCGGCGATCATGGCCAGGTGCAGGGCTGCGGTCGCGGAGTTGAGGGATACGGCGTGGCGGACGCCGAGGTAGCCGGCAAACCGCTCCTCGAAGGCGAGGGTTCTGGGACCGCGTCCGATCCAGCCGCCGGCAAGGACCTCGGTTACGGCGCGGCATTCTTCCTCACCGAATGCCGGCTTGAACAACCGCAGGCGTTCCCCGGACACCGCTTCGGAAGCTTGGGATTCGGTCATCTGACCGTCCTCTCAGTCGATTCCGGCGCCCCCCTTGACAGCGGCGCCCAGTAGGATCGGTCCGTCACCGTGCGCCGCAGGATTCTCCGGTACGCCCGAAGGCGCTGCCGGCCCTCGTTCCTGCGGCGGGAAGGCAGCAGGGCGGGAAGGATCCACAAGGCGGACCGCAACAGCATCTCGATAACAGTGAGAAGCCTCAGCGCGTGCAGGCGGCCCTTTCCGAAGTGTTTTTCGAACAGGTAGAAGAGGCTTTGCTGACTGACGACCAGCATCTCGCCGAGGTTTTTGCGGATGCTCTGGCCGTCGTGGTGGACGACGCAGCTCGACGGAAGGTAAACCACCGACCAGCCTTTTTTTCGGAGACGCATGCACCAGTCGAGATCCTCGAAGCACATGAAAATGTTGGGATCGAGAGATCCGGTTTCCGCGGCAGCCTCACTGCGAACCATCAGGCAGGCCCCCGTTACCCATCCGACGCAGCGCCGCTCACCATGGTGCCAGCGGCCCAATCTAAAATAGGGGAAGATTCTGTGCAATAACAGCTTATGGACGATTTCCGAGTGCAGGCCCGGAGGTCTTCCGCAGGACAATTGCAGCGATCCGTCGGGGTAGACGAGCCGGGGACCGACGGCCCCTGCATCCGGATCGGAGTCCAGGTAATCGACCAGTCGGCCGAGGGCGCCGGGGTCGACCGCGGTGTCGGAGTTGAGCAACAGGAGGCAGCGGCCGGTGGCGCGTGCGAGGGCGAGGTTGTTGCCGCGGCTGAAGCCGAGATTCCGCGGGCTGCGAATCAGCTCGGCCCGGGGGAACCGGTCGGCGACCATGTCGGCGCTCCCGTCGCTCGAGGCGTTGTCGACCACCAGCACCTGCCAGCCGGCGCTGTCGGGGTCGGCGTACACGGAACGCAGGCAGGCTTCGAGAAGGTCGCGCGTGTTCCAGCTGACGATGCAGATGGACAGGGAAACTTCCCCCGCGCCTGTCACTTGAGCCCTCCGGTTTCCAGGAGAGCGAGCAGCGCCGCGCGTGCCCGTTCTTCGTACAGCCAGACGAGACCGTTGGCGGAAATCAGTCCTCCCACAAGGGCCGAGGTGCGCCCGGCTCCCCAGCGGTGCCATGCGTACTGGGTAAAGGCGGCGGCGAACAGGATGAACAACGGTTCCAGGGGCAGGCGGAAACGCGCCGAGCCGTACAGGAGAGTCGAGAAGATGAAGACGAAGGCGGCGATGACCGCGGCCAGCAGATCGAACCCGTGGCGTCTCCAGACCAGGAGAAAACCAGCGGCGAAAAGCGGCAGGACCACCATGTAGGAGAAGTTGTAACCGGGCTGGAAAAAGTACCAGAACCGCAGGAAGCGCTCACCCACCCAGCGCAGGTAGAGGGCCGGGTCCCCGGAAACGCGCTGCATTCCCTGTGCGAGCCAGTAGCGGTCGCGCTCGACCTCGCCCGGAATGCGCTCGAAGGTGCGCTTCTCGATCCCCCAGCCGTCCGCCTGCCTCCAGTCAGGACTCGGTCCGTTGCTGCGGGCGAACACGAAGCCGCCGTGCGTCGATATCGGCACGAAGGCGGAGTGCACCTGGAAGTTGCGCGCCGTCCAGGGAGCCACGGTGGCGACTACGCCGAGGGAAATCCACAGGCACCTGCGCAAGCGGCCCGTGCCGGCCAGCTGCGAGTGCAGCATTTCCACCGGCCAGAGCAGAAGGCCCACCGGTCTGGTCAGGGCCGCCAGGCCGACGGCGACGCCGACGGTCATCAGCCGGGGGCCGCCGTCCCGGGGGGTTGGACGGGTGGAGATCGACAGGTAGAGGGCCAAAACAAGCAGGAACGTGAACAGTGTCTCCGTCATGACCTCGCTGGCGCCCGCCACCAGCGGCAGGTAGAGAGAAGCCGCCACTCCCGCAAGGAGCGCCGCCTGCGGCCGGATCGCCCTGGCGATCCCGTACACCAATACCGCGGTGGCCGCCCCGAGCAGGGACTGGGCGATCTTGACGGGGACGTGGGACGACCCGAACAGTCCGTAAACCGCCGCCAGGAAGCCGGGGTACAGCGGGGCCCTCCACGATCTCATGTCGTAGCCGAACCAGTTTTCGCGAGCGACGAAGCCCTCCCCGGCCAGCAGGTTGGCGGCGATCTCGTCGTAGTCGGGGGTGTCCTGCGGGGACACTTCGACCCCCAGGGAGGCGTATCCCAACCGCATGGCCGCGGCCAGGGCAAACAGCGCGATTCCCCAACCGCGAGGGGTCAGGGAGCGGTTGTTTTTTTCAGACACCGAAGGCTTTCCGGGGCGCTCAACGGACGCGGACGACGCGGTCGAAACAGGCGGCGAGCTGTCGCGTAAGCTCGCGTCTGTGAAAAGGCCGGAGGGACTCGGGGTCGGCGCCGCGCACTCCACCCTCGCTGCACTCCCGGTAGAGCCGCACCAGGGCGCTGCGGATTTCCATTTCGTCGTCGGGGGGAACGCAGACACCGGCCTGGAGTCTGGCCATCATGCGCGCTACCATCCCCTCCCCGCACAGGGCGAGAATGGGGCGTCCCGTCGCCGCGTACTCGAAGAACTTGCCGGGAATGTTCGATGACGGCCACGGTCGCGCGTGATCGACGAGCAGGAGGACGTCGGCCCGGCGCTGAAGGTCGAGGGCCGACTTCCGGTCCACCTCGCCGTGAATCGCCACCATTCCGCTGCGCAGCAGCGGCGCCGCGGCTTCCTGCTCCGAGGCGTTCAGGCTGCCGGCCAGCTCGAGCCGGATGCGCCCGCGCCATCCAGGGTCTTCCTGCAGAAGCGACTCCAGGGCGGCGAACAGCGTCCGCGGCGACCGCTGGGGATGGCTCGCTGAAAAACTGCCCGTGTGGAGAAGGCTCATCGGGCCGGGCCGCCTTTCGTCGGGCGTCCCCGGCCGCGGATCCGGGGGGCCGTCGGCGCCCCCGGCGCTCCCCGGCGGCGGCCCTTCCGGACAGGCCTTGTCCGCTTCCGTGTCCCGGGGATCGAAACCGTTGGTGATCACCTCGATCTTCTTTCCACTGTCCGGATACGCCGTGCCGAAATACCCGGCGCTGATCTCGGTGGTTGCGATCACCGCGTCGGCGGCGCTGACGACCCGTTCCTCGAGACGGCGCTCGATCTCGCGGCGGAACCGCCATTCTTCAAGTCCCGGGTCGAGGGGATCGTATATCCAGCTGTCCCGGAAATCGGCTACCCAGGGCAGGCCGGTCCGGCGTTGAAGAAACAGACCGACCAGGTGGGCGCTCGCTGGCGGCGAGGTCGTGCAGATCAGGTCGACCGGGTGCCGGCGCAGATAGCGGAGCGCCTTGAGGGCGGCGGCCGGGGCCCAGGTGATCTGGGCGTCGGGAACCAGAAGCCGGCGCCCCAGCAGCCTGATGGGGCCTGCCAGGGGGGATCGGGTCCTCGCCGTCGGGGGCGGTGGTTGGCCCCCGGAGCCGCGGTTGAAAAGAAACCGGTAGGTCTGGAGCGGCTCCCAGGCTCGCAGCGCACCGTCTTCCTCTGGGGGGCGGCCGAAAGCAGTCGTGGTCAACACAACCGGCCGGTACCCGAACTCCCGCAGGTATCGGGTGAACTTGAGGGTGCGTTCAACTCCCCCCGACCTGATCGGCGGGTAGTGGTAGGCGACGAAAAGAGCGGTTCTCGGGCCCGAAACTCTCTCCTGCCGATCGCTCATGAAGGGCTCGCTCTCGAAGGCGGACCTGCGCGAAACTGGGTAAGGAAAATAAGCGCCTGAGACTGTCAGGCTTCAAGAAAATCGACGCGGAAGGCCGATGGCCACCCGCCGGTGATTGGGTTATATTGTGACTTCGTTTTTCAGGAGTCGAGTCGAAAAATGACCTTGCTGGAAATCCTGTCTTCCAAGACCACCATCGTCGGTCTCGAGGGCAACAGCAAAGAGGAAATCATCGAGGAACTGGTCGATTGCCTCGATGCGACCAACGCGATCTCCGATCGCGACAAGGTGCTGCAGGCGGTAGTCGAGCGCGAAAAGATAATGAGTACGGGGATAGGCGACGGCATCGCCATCCCCCACGGAAAGTCAGATGCCGTTCAACGGCTCGTCGCCGCCCTGGGAACCCACCGCCACGGCGTCGATTTCGAGGCCCTCGACGGGGAACCGGCGTTCGTTTTCTTCCTGCTGGTATCACCCGCCAACGTCTCCGGTCCGCACATCAAGGCGCTGGCGCGCATCTCCCGGCTGCTGAAAAACGACGAGTTCAAGAAGAGTCTGATCGAGGCTTCGGCACCGGAAGAGGTGCTCGAGGCGATTGCGGAGGAAGAGAAGCAGTACCCTGCTTCCGGATAGCTCCGCCCGAGTGACCGCACCCCTCCGCGGCTCCCGGCCCCCTCCCTTCCCAGCTTCCTTCAATACCGGGCCCCTGGCAGGCCGGGTGCCGTGCATTTCCTCAACCCCGCGGCGCTGATAGCCCTGGCGGCGGCCGCGGTTCCGCTGGCCGTTCACCTGCTGCATCGGGGCAGTTCCGAGCCCCTTCCATTCAGCAACCTCCGTTTCCTGCGCCGCCTGCACCAGAGCCGCATGCGCAGCATCCGCCTGCGTCAGTGGCTGGTCCTGCTGCTGCGCACCCTCGCTGTCGCCGCTCTCGTCTTCGCCTTCGCACGTCCTGCCTTGCGCGGCGGAGAGGGCGGATGGTTCGGCAGCCCGGCTCCGGTGGCAGCCGCGATCCTTCTCGACGCCTCGTACAGCACTGGCTTTCGGCCCGGGTCGGTGCGCGTCTTCGAGCGTCTGCGCTCCCGGGCGATCGGCCTGCTGGAGCTGTTTTCCCCCGGGGACGAGGTCCGCGTCATCCCCTTTGCCTCCGATGCCGTCCCGGTCGACGGGGAGTTGCCGCAGGCGCTGAGAGAGCTCGCCGTGCGCCAGGAAGGCACCCATGTCGAGGAGGCCCTGCGCGCTGCCGAGCACCACTTCGAGGACAGGGGGATGCAGCGGGAGCTTTTCATCTTTTCCGATTTCGCGGCCCCCGGCTGGCTGGAGGTCGCCGCGAGACGCTCCCCGGAGTGGTCCCGGACCGCGGTATACACCACGGATCTCGAACTTTCCGGCCGCGGCAATCGCTTTGTCTCCGCCGTGGAAGCCGGCAGCTGGCTGGCCGCTCCGGGAGGCAGATGGCGGATCCGCGCCGAAGTGGTCAACGCTTCGGAAAGCATTCTGGAGCCATTCAGCGTAGATCTGTTCATCGACGGGGAGAGGGTGCAACGGCGCGCGGTCGAGCTTCAACCCGGGGGGCGTGCCGAACTGGAGTTCGCAACCACTCCCCGTCGCGGCGGATTCCTGAGCGGGTACGTGGAGATCGAAGAGGATGCCCTGACTGTCGACGACAGGCGCTACTTCACCGCTTTCATTCCCCGGCGTGTCCGCGTGGTGATGGCGGGTGATCCCGGGGATCTCTACTTCGCCCGGCAGGCGCTGGCCGCCGCTGCCGTTGGCGATCCGAGTCTGGAGCTCGACAGCATTTCCCTGAGCTCCCTCGGCCCCGGGACCCTCGACGAGGCGGAGGTGCTCATCCTGTGCAACGTCTCCCGGATCGGCGGCGGACAGATCGGCGCCGTCCGCGATTTCGCGGCGCGGGGAGGGGGAGTCGTTCTGTTTCCCGGGGCGGACGCCGACATCAGCTACCTCAACCGCCACCTTCTGTCCAACCTGATTCCGGCCTCGATCAGGAGCGTCGTCGGGCGCCCGGAGTCCCCTCAGGGACGGAGACCGGCTTCTTTCCTTCGCATCGATCCCGAGGCCTCGGACGAGGTCCTGCTCCGAGGCCTGACCGAGGCCGCGGCCGGGCCGCGGTTCTTCTCCGTCTTTTCCCTGATTGCCAACCCCGGGGCGTCCCCGCTGCTCTCCTTCGGAGATGGCTCTCAGGCCGCTCTCATGGCCCGGGGCAGGACCGGGCGAGTCGTCCTGTTCGCGGTCCCGCTGTCGCTCGAGTGGAGCGAGCTGCCGTCGAGCGCGCTGTTCGCGCCGTTGCTTCAGCGTCTCTGCAGGCTGCTTGGCACTCCCTCGCAAGGGGCCCCCGGCTACCTGGTGGGGGAGACGGTTCGCCGCCGGCTTCCCGGAACGGGTCCCGGCCACCGCATCGAGGTCCGGACTCCGAGCGGCCGCCGTTACTACCAGTCTGCGGAAGCGAACTCCGAGGGGACTTTCTGGACCGGGCGTCCCGGGGAGGCGGGGGTGTGGCGTCTCGAAGAAGGGGGCGCCGTCATCGACCGCTTCGCCGTCAACGTCGACACCGGGGAATCCGACCTGGAGGAGGTTTCCCCGCGCCAGCTCGAGCGCGTCTTCGGCCCGGGACGGGTGGTGCCGCTGGCGGCGGATGCCGACCTGCGCGAGCAGGTGCTGGTCCGGCGTTACGGCCGCGAGCTGTGGCGGGAGTTTCTGTTCGCCGCGCTGCTGCTGCTGCTGGCCGAATCCTGGATCGCGCGGGCACCCCGCTCCGCCAGGGATGCCGCCGGGGCGGAGCCGGTTCAGCCGAGCTCGCGCAGCGCCTCGAAAGTGTAGATCCCGGTGTCGTGGCCGTCGGCCCAGGTGATGCGGATGCCGTAGCGGCCGACGGGCTCGAACCTCCTCGCCTCGGCGGTGGCGGTCTCGGCCTCCCCGGCCAGCACCGGCAGATCCCCCGATGCCGACGGCTCGCTTTCCCGGCGGGCTTCGCGGCACATCGCGCAGGGACAGCTGCGGCGCAGCTCGCTCAGGGGGGCCCGCGAGCCGGTTCCGTCGCTCCAGGCGATCTCCAGGTGCTCCCCTGTCAGGGTGATGGCGGTGGGGCGCGTCTTCCTCTGCCGGGCCACTGCGGCGATCTCACCAGACCGGACCGAGAGCCCGGGCCGTCAACTCGTACGGGTAGGCCCCGGTGATCTCGACCTCGGCGAAACTCCCCGGCCGCAGCTCCGCTTCGCCGGCGGCGACGGCGACGCTGCCGTCGATCTCGGGGGCGTCGCGCTGCATGCGGCCGCGGAAACCGCCCCCGGTCTCGCCCTCACGCTCGTCGATCAGGACGGTCTGCCGGGTGCCGACGAGGCCGAGGTTTATCTCAGCGGAAATGCGGTCCTGAAGCTCGGTCAGGCGCCGGTAGCGCTCCTCCTTGACCTCCTCGGCGACCGGCTGGTCGAGGTCCGCGGCGGCCGTTCCCTCTTCCGTGGAGTAGATGAAGCAGGTGGCGTTGTCGAAGCGGCTGGCTTCGATGAACTCGAGCAGCTCCTCGAACTGGGCATCTGTTTCGCCCGGAAAGCCGACAATGAAGGAGGAACGCAGTCCGACTCCGGGCAGCCGGGTGCGCAGCTTCTCCAGCAGCTCGAGGGTCTTCCTCCGGGTGGTCGCCCGTTTCATGCGCGCCAGCACCTGGTCCGAGATGTGCTGCAGCGGCATGTCGATGTAGTTGCACATGACCGGCGAGGCGGCGAAGAAGTCGATCAGATCGTCGCTCCAGAACGCGGGGTAGGTGTACATCAGGCGCATCCACTCGAGGCCCTCTACCGCGGCGAGACGGCGCAGCAGCGGCAGCAGCTCGAAACGGCCGTAGAGGTCCTTGCCGTAGCGCACCGAGTCCTGGGAGACGAGCACCAGCTCCCGCACCCCCGCGGCGGTCAGCCGCTGCGCCTCGGCCACGAGGGCCTCGACCGGCTCGCTGCGATGCCTGCCCTTGATCAGCGGAATCGCACAGAAGGCGCACTGATGGTCGCAGCCGTCCGAGATCCTCAGATAGGCCCAGTGGCGGGGGGTCGTCTGCAGCCGCGGGGCGCTGTCGATGTAGCGCTCCCGGGCCCGCCCGAGGAGGCGGTCGACGCAGCGCGCGATCTCCTTTTCCTGGCCGAGAGTCAGGATCTCGTCCGCTTCTTCCGCGAGCTCCCGGCGCAGTTCGGGGCGGTAGCGCTCGGCCAGGCATCCGGTGACGATGACCCCCTTGCAGACCCCGGTCTCCCTGAGCTCGTGCGCCGCGAGGATGGCGTCTATCGACTCCTCCTTGGCGGGACCGATGAACCCGCAGGTGTTGACGATGACGACATCGGCGGCATGCGGGTCGGAGGTCGTTTGGTACCCGTTGCCGTCGAGCAGTCCGAGCATGCGCTCCGAGTCGACGGTGTTCTTGGGGCAGCCGAGGCTGACGAGATGGATTTTGGCGGCGGCGTTCATGTCGCGGGAAATCAGGGATACGCCTTCTGAATGTACTCGACCCCTGCGGTCACCACCTTCTCGTCGACGTCCTCGACCAGGCTCACCTCGCCGATGCGGCGGCCGAGTACGAAGCGCAGCCTGCCGTCGCGGCGCTTCTTGTCGGCATGGGTGCGCTCGACGATGTCCGCCGCCGGCACCCGACTGATTCCCGCCGGGACCCCCAGACGTTCCAGCAGCGCGTCCTGGCGCAGCTGCTCCGCCGTCGGCCAGGTGCCGAGCAGCGCGGCGATCTGCCCGGCCGCGGCCATGCCGAGAATCACCGCTTCGCCGTGGCTGTAGTTGCGGTAGCCGGTCGCCGCTTCGATCGCGTGGCCGACGGTGTGGCCGTAGTTGAGGATGGCGCGCCTGCCGCTCTCCTTTTCGTCGCCGGAGACAACCGAAGCCTTGATGCCGGCGTTGCGGGCGATCAGCCAGTCGAGCTGTTCCGGGTCGATCTCCAGGGCGACGACCTTTTCGAGGTTGCGTTCGAGGAAATCGAAGAGCTCGGGATCGGCGATGACTGCGTGTTTGACGACCTCCGACATGCCGGCGACGCGCTCGGAGACCGGCAGGGTGCGCAGCGTGGCGGTGTCGGCCAGCACCAGGCGCGGCTGGTGGAAGGCGCCGATGGTGTTCTTGCCGAGGGCGTGGTTGACGGCGGTCTTGCCCCCGATGCTGGCGTCGACCTGGGCGACGATCGTCGTCGGCACCTGCACGAAGTCGACGCCGCGCAGGAAGGTCGCCGCGACGAACCCGGCGAGATCGCCTGCGACCCCGCCGCCGAGGGCGGCGATCCAGCAGCCGCGGTCCATGCGCGATTCGATCAGCCGCCCGAAGATGCGCTCGGCGGCAGCGAGGTTCTTCTCCGGGTCGCGGCCGGGGAAGGGGATTTCCATCACTTGAAAACCGGCGTCCCGCAGGCTCCCGGAAAGGGTGGGAAGCCAGCTGTCGACCAGGGCGGCGTCGGCGATCACCGCGGCGCGGCTGCCGAGGCCGAGCTTCCGGCAGCGCGGGCCGGCCTCGGCGAGGATGCCGCTTCCGACCACGACCTCGTAGCCGCGTTCCCCCAGGTCGACGGTTACCGACGGCATGGCGGCCTCCGTTCGAGAGACCGGTGGATTTCCTCGGCGGTCTCTTCCGGGGTACGTTCCCCGCTTGAGCGCACCGTCATGTTCGCAGAGGCGTAGAATGGGGCCCGCTCCGCGAGCATGTCCTCGATTTTTTTTCGTTTCTGCTCCGTGTTCAACCCTGCGAGCAAGGGACGGGTCTCCTTGCGGCTGACGCGCTCCAGGATCGTGTCGAGGTCCGCCTGAAGACAGATCAGCAATCCAGGCGATTCGCGGATGGCGTCGCGGTTGCGCGCCTGGGTGATGGCGCCCCCTCCGAGGGCGACGACGACATCCCCCCGTGACGCGACCTCGACCAGGCAGGCGTGCTCGAGATCCCGGAACCAGCTTTCCCCTTTTTGCGAAAAAATCCCGGCAACAGTCATTCCGGCGCGCTCCTCCACCATGTCGTCGGTATCGATGAATCTGCGCCCCATGCGCCGGGCCAGCAGGCGCCCCACCTTGGTCTTGCCGGTCGCCATGAAGCCGGTGAGGAAGACCGGGCCGTTCACGCTTCCCCGCATTTCCCCGCCGACGGAGGCCGGGCTTGCGCGCCGCCACCCCCGGGCATGTTCGAAAGGCAACTGCCGCGGCAGCCTGCGCCTTGCCGGGGCTTTCCCTGCCACCCGCAGGTATCGATGGTCGCCTCCCCGAGGACCATGCTCACATCTCCTCCGGGGCCTTCATCCCGACAAGCTCCAGTCCCGTGCGCAGCACCCCGCGCACCGCGTCGACCAGCCCGACCCGCGCCTCGGCAAGCCCGGGGTCCCCGGGTACCAGCACCTGCAGTTCGTTGTACATCTTGTTGGCCACCGCGGCCAGGTCGAGCAGATAGCCGGTGATGAAGGAAGGTTCGTTCTCGTCGGCGGCCTGCGCCACCTGCACGGGAAACTCCGCGAGCTGCCGGGCGACCCGCATCTCCGCCGCTTCCCCCAGTCTGGCGGCGTCGCCGCCGTCCGGCGGTCCGCCGAACCGCCGCAGGATGCTGCAGAAGCGCGCGTGGGTGTATTGGAGGTAGGGTCCGGTCTCGCCGTCGAAGTTGAGCACCTCCTCGAGTGAAAAGCTCACGTCGCGGGTGCGCCGGTTGCTGACGTCGGCGAACACCACCGCCCCTATGCCCACTTGCCGGGCGACTTCCTCCCTTGCGGCGAGCTTCGGGTTCTTCTCGGAGATGATCTCCCGCGCCAGCTCGACGGCCCGCTCGAGCACGTCTTCGAGCAACAGGGCGTTCCCCTTTCGCGTTCCCATCGCTTCCCCCCCGAACGAGAGCAATCCGAAGGGGGCGTGAACGCAGCGGCTCGTCCATTCGGCCCCGGCCCGTTCCAGGGAGCCGAAGACCTGGCGGAAGTGCAGCTGCTGCCGGATGTCGGTGACGTAGACCATCTTGTCGAACCGGTAGCGCTCCCAGCGGTAGCGCAGGGCGGCGAGATCGCGGCTGTGGTAGGTGCTCGTGCCGGCGCTGGTGCGCAGCATGCAGGGGGGGATGTCCTCTCCGACGCGGACGATCAGCGCCCCCTCGCTCTCTTCCGCCAGCCCCTTTTCGGAGAAGAAGGCGATGGTCTCGTCGAGCCGGTCGGCGAAGTGGCTTTCGCCGAGGTAGTCGTCGAACTCCACCTCGAGTATGCGGTACATGCGCTCCGCTTCCAGGCGCCCTTCCTCCACGAAGTACCGCCACAGGGAGACCATCTCCTCGTCGTCGGCGGCGAGCCGGACGAGTCGCGCCCGTGACTCCTCCGCCAGCTCGGGACGGCTCTTCACCTCGTCGTTGAAGCGCACGTACAGATTGGACAGCTCCGCTACCGGATTGGTTCTGACCTTGTCGGGGTCGGCCCACAAGGTGTAGGCGGCCAGGAGCTGGCCGAAGTTGGCGCCGTAGTCGCCGTAGTAGTTGATGCCGACGCACTTCCAGCCGAGGAAGGCGTGGATGCGGCGGATGGCGTTGCCGATGGCCGTAGAGCGCAGGTGCTGGATGCCGAACGGCTTGGCGAGATTCGGGGCGCCGAAGTCGATGGCGAGGGTCTTGCCCTTCCCCTGGGCGCCGGAACCGTAGCGGTCTCCCATGGCGTCGATGTCACCGAGGGTGTGGCGGATGAAGGCGGTGCGGTTCAGCTTGAAATTGACGTACCCTCCCGCGGCCTCGACCCCTTCGATCCGGTCGCTGGCCGCCCCGCTGAGCCGGGAGGCAACCTCGCCGGCGATCTGCGCCGGGTTCCGGCGCAGCTGCTTCGCCAGCGTAAAGCAGGGAATCGCGTAGTCCCCCATCTCTTCCGAAGGCGGCACCGACAGCAGCCCCCGCAGCGCCTCAGGTTCCAGGCCGGTGGCCTGGGCGGTCCTTTCCAGTATTTCCTCTGTGAACGGATTGGTCACGGTTCCACCCGCCTCAGCAGGGCCTGTTTCATTTCCTCGACGGGAGCCGGCACACCGGTCCAGATCTCGAAGGCGCGCGCTCCCTGGTGAACGAGCATCCCGAGTCCGTCGACGGTGGCTGCTCCGGCCTCCTCGGCCTGCGCCAGCAACCGCGTGCGCCGCGGTTTGTATACGATGTCGAGGACCGTGAGGCGGTCGTGAAGTACAGACGGATCCGGCAGCGGCGAGGCCTCCGGCCCGGGGTGCATCCCGACGGAAGTGGCGTTGATCAGCAGTCCGGCCTCGCGGAAAGCGGGGCCCATGCCCGGAGTACCGACGCGCACCCGGCGGGAGCCGGGGTCGAGATCGGCAGCCAGGGCCTCGGCTTTTTCGAGGGTGCGGTTGTGAAGGGTGACCTCCTTCACCTCTGCGGCCTGCAGCAGGGCGTACAGGATCGCGCGGGCGGCGCCCCCGGCGCCGAGCAGCGCCACCGCCTCGGGCAGGACGTCGAGCCCGCCGTCGGCGCGGAGGCTGGCGATGACGCCCTCGGCGTCGGTGTTGTACCCGGTCAGGTGCCCGTCCCGGTTGGCGATCGTGTTCACCGCCCCGATGGCGCGGGCTTCTTCGGAGATCTCGTCGAGCCCCTCCATCACCGCCACCTTGTGCGGCACCGTGACGTTGAGGCCGCGGATTCCGAGAGTCCGCATCGCCATAGGTACCCCGGCGACGCGGTCCGGGGGGACGGCGAACGGCAGGTAGGCGAAATCGAGTTCCGTCCTGGCGAGGGCGGCGTTGTGCATCGCCGGCGAGGAGCTGTGCTCGACGGGATACCCGATCACCCCGAGCAGGCCGGTTCGCGAGGTGATCAACCGAGGAGGTCCTCGATGAACTGGTCGGCAATCTCCAGGCTTTCGCTCCAGCTGGCGCCGTAGAGCAGCTTGATCAGCAACACGCCGCCGCCGAAAAGCAGGGCGAGCAACGCGAACAGGCGAACCAACGCAAACATGTCAACTCTCCTTTTTCTTGACCTGCAAGGCCTGCAACAGATCGCAGAACCCGGGAAATTCGTTTTGCAGGCAGCCGCTGTCGGCGAGGACCATCTCCCCGTCGGCGACCAGCCCCGCCGCGGCGAAGGCCATGGCGAGTCCGGAGTCGTTCCTGCAGTCGACCTCGTCTCCTGTCAGGGGCCTGCCCCCGTCGATGACGATTCCCTCGGGATACTCCCCGACTTTCGCCCCGATCCTGCGCAGGGCGGAAACCAGGTGAGCGACCCGGTCGAAGTCCCCCTGCCGCAGGGAGGCGATGTCCCGGATGATGAACTCACCGGCCGCCTGGGTCGCCAGCACCGCCAGCATCTCCATCTGATCGAGGAGGCGTTCGCTGCGGCTTCCGGCCACGCGCGTTCCCTTGAGCCTGGCGGCGGCGACAACCAGATCGGCAGCACCGTCTCCTTCTTCGACAGCGGTATCGCCTCCGATCTGCCGGAGGAGATCTAGGAACGGGCGCTGTGGCGAGCGCAGCTCGAGGTTACCGATGCGGACCTTCGAGCCCTTCAGGCTCGAAGCGGCCACCACCAGCGGCAGCGCCAGGCGCAGCTCTCCCGGCACGGAGACCCGGTCTCCCCGAAGATGCGCCCCTCCCTCCACCGCGATGGCGCGCGCACCGTCCCGCCGGCTCCGTGAGACAGCGGCGCCGCGGCGCTCCAACAGCTCGTCGACCCGGTCCCTGGAGGAAGCCGGTTCCCTGACCTCGGTGGGGCCTTTGCCGTACAGGCCGGCGATCAGGAGCGCCAGCTTCACCGGCGCCTCGAGGTCGGTCTCCGCATGCACGGCCCCCTTCAGGCCGTCCCCGCGGTCGAAGCCGACCACGCCGGCTTCGAGACGGCCGGCCGCTCCCATCCTGCCGAGGAGTTCGAGAAGCCGGGTGCAGGACTCCTGCTGCGCCGCCGGGATCCGGGCCCGCAAGGGAATGCCCTGCCCGGCCAGCAGGGCCAGCGCTGGCAGAGCTGCGGTCCCGGTGTCGGTGAGGTCGACGAGGCCTTCGATGCCGCTCAGGGCATGAGGGCCCGCCCCCCGGATCGCCACGCTTGAGTTGGTCCGCCGGGTTTCGATGCCGGCCGACTGCAGCCACGAAATCAGGCGTTCCGAACCCCGAGGCAGGTTGTCGACCTCCGACTCACCTTCGGCAACCGCCGCCAGCAACAGAGCCAGGGCGGCCTGGTCCCGCTCGCCGGGGACGTGCGTCTCCCCCTCGAGTTTGCGCGCCGCGGAAATGCGCTGTCTCATCGGTCGCTGCCCGTTCCTGTCAATCGGTTGGCTGGAGTCGGGTCACGGCGACCGGGCCTGATAGCCGAGAGAATGAAGCACCGCCAGCGACTGCTCGGCAGCTTCGGGGCTGTCGAACCCAAGGCGGATCGTGCCCCCCTCGCCCTCGCGCACCTTCATGACCTCGATGTCGTTGATGTTGAGACTTTCGGCCGCCAGGCTCCCGGCGATTTCGGCGATCACTCCCGGTTTGTCCTCGGCGACCACGAGGATCTCGTGCAGGCGGTGCAGAAAGCCCTTGGCGTCGCGGGGAATCGACGCCCGCTTCTCATTGGCGAAGTCGAAGTCCCTCTTCAGGCTCTCGTCCCCGACGCGGGCGCGGACATCGCCGAGCATTGCGGTGAAGCGGTCGATCAGATCGCGAATGCTGTCGGCGTTTGTGCTGCATATGTCCTCCCATACCGGGGCGAAGGGGCTCGAAGCGATGCGCGTCAGGTCGCGAAAACCGCCCGCTGCCAGCGGCAGATAATGGCCCCCCTCTTCCTCGTTCATTCGGCCCACCATCTCGACGAGGGAGGTCGCGAGCATCTGCGGAAGGTGCGAGATGGCCGCGACCACGCGGTCGTGCATCTCGGCGGAAAGCTCGACGACCCGGGCGCCGATACGCCCCAGAAGCAGCTGCAGGTCGGCATGGAGGGGTCCCGGAACTCCCTCGCCAGGTATCAGGATGTAGATCGCATTCTGGAACAGGAAAGGATCGGCGGCGGTAACCCCCGACCGCTCGGAGCCTGCCATCGGGTGCCCGCCTATGAAGTGGACGTTCTCCCTGCCTGCGGCGAGCGCGGTTTGCGCGATCACCCGCTTGGTGCTGCCGACGTCCGAAATAAGGGCGCCGTCGCGGGCGCAGCGCATCACCTCGGGGAGGAGTTCCACGATGCGCCGGATCGGGGTGCAGAGCAGAACCAGGTCGGCATCGGCGATTCCTTCCTCGAGCTCTTCGTAGGTATACCCCTCGTCGAGCACTTGCAGCTCGAGGGCCCTGGCGATGGTCTCGTCGCGGCTGATGCCGACGACGCGCGTCGAGGGGGCGGCCTGTCTGACTGCGAGTCCGAGGGAGCCCCCGATCAGGCCGACGCCTACTATGGCGATACGCTCGAAAGCGGCGGCCCTGCTTGCGTCCTGGCTTGCGCCCATTCGGTGTTCCCGGTCACTGCTGCTCGAGGTCGCGAGCTTCGGCGATTATGCGTGTGAAAATGTCGACCAGGGCACTGTCTCCAAGCGGCCCCTGGTTGTATTCCCGCAGCCGTTGCAACAGGTCGCGCTCCCGTTGCGGGTCACGGACCTCCAACCCTTCGGCGCGCTTGATCCGGCCGATCTCCACGGCGTACTCGAGCCGCCTGTTGATGAGATCGACCAGCTCTTCGTCCACCTCGTCGATGCGGGCACGCCACTCACTGAGGTCCATTCCAAACGGTGCTCCTGTTCGGGATACTGTTTTCCGGCCGCGATCCCGGACTGGTGCCTGCGCGCGCAGGCACTTAGCGAAAACCCATGACCGAGCGCACGCGATCCATCGTCCCCTCGACGACGGGGCCTGCCTTTCCCGCCCCCTGCTCCAGGATCCCGTCCAGGTACTGCGGATCTGCGGTTATCTCGCGGTACTTCTTCTGCAGCGGCGCCAGCGTCTCGATCACGAGGTCGGCGAGTTCACCCTTGAGGTCTCCGTACCCTTTGCCCTGGAACCGGTCCTCGATCTCCTCCTCGCGGAGCCCGGACAGGGCCTGGTATATCGTCAGCAGGTTTAAAAGCCCGGGGCGGCGGGGATTGAAGACGATATCCCGCTCCGAGTCGGTGACCGCCCGCCCCAGCTTCCGCCGTATCTCCTTCGGGTCGTCGAGAAGGCCGATGGCGTGGTACCGCCCCCCTTCGGATTTGGACATCTTCCGGGTAGGGTCGTCAAGACCCATTACGCGGGCACCGACGGGGCGGATCAGCGGCTCCGGTACGGTGAACACCTTTCCAAAGCGGTTGTTGAACCGGTTGGCGATGTCGCGGGCGAGCTCGACATGCTGCTTCTGATCCTCGCCGACCGGAACCGCGTCCGCCTGGTAGATGAGGATGTCGGCTGCCATGAGCACGGGGTAGGCGAAGAGCCCGGTGCCGATCGCTTCGTCGCTGCCCTCTGCCTTGTCCTTGAACTGCGTCATCCGCTGCAGCCAGCCCATGGGGGTCACGCAGGTGAGCAACCAGGTGAGCTCGGTGTGCTCGGGCACGTGGGACTGCACGAACAGGACGCTGCGCTCCGGGTCGATGCCGGCCGCCAGGAGAACGGCGGCCATGAGCCGCGTGTTCTCCCTGAGTTCTTCCGGGTCGTAATCGACGGTGATGGCGTGCTGATCGACGATGCAGAAGAAATTCTCGTAATGCTCCTGGTCGGCTACCCAGTGGGCGATCGCGCCGATCAGGTTGCCAATGTGGGGCTCGCCGCTCGGCTGGATGCCGGAAAGGACTCTTTTTCTGGCCACTTGAATTCCTACCTGGCGAGCAGTTCGCTGACCTTGGTGCCGATGTCCGGCTCGCGCATCAGGGCTTCCCCGACGAGAACCGCGTCGGCGCCGGCTTCCCCGACCGCCTCGACGTCGGCGCGGGAATTGATGCCGCTCTCGCTGACCGTGACGGCATCGCCGCCGATCAGCGGCAGCAGCTCGAATGTCGTTTCCAGGGTGGTGGTGAAGGTCCTGAGGTCGCGGTTGTTGACGCCGATCAGATCGGCGCCGACCGCCATGGCGCGCTGCACCTCCTCCCGGCAGTGCACCTCGACGAGCACCGACAGTCCGAGCTCGCGCCCGATCCCGAGAAAGTCCTCCAGTTGCCCGCCGTCCATCAGCGCTACGATCAGGAGCACTGCGTCGGCGTCGATGACGCGGGCTTCGTGCAGCTGGTACTGGTCGACGGTGAAATCCTTGCGCAGCACCGGCAGCCCGGAAGCGGCGCGCGCCGCCCGCAGATCCGCGTCGGATCCCTGAAAATACGCCTCGTCGGTAAGCACCGACAACGCGCTTGCCCCGCTTCCGGCGTAGGTGGCGGCGATCTCCGCGGGGTCGAAATCGGCGCGGATCAACCCCTTCGAGGGAGATGCCTTCTTTATTTCCGCGATCAGGGCGACGTCCTCCCCGGTCAGGGCGCCGCGGAAGTCGAGGGGCTCTGGGCAGTCCCGCGCGTGCGAGCGCACGTCCGCAAGCGACCGGGCGGTCCTGGCGCGCGCCACGAAATCGCGCTTGCAGGCGGCGATCTCCCGCAGGATATCGGTCTCTTTGGCGACGGTCATGCTTCCCGGACCAGTTCCGGAAACCCCCCCCGGCGTCTCGTCCCGGAGATCGACCGCTGCGGTTCGGCCCCCGAAGGGCCTGGCTGGAAAAACGCCTGGGGGAGCCGCGCAACGCCCCTGCGGGGTGCGAGCGGTCTGATATCGGGATAGAGGGACACTATGAGTTGCTGACTTCGACCAGCTTTTCCAGGGCCGCGAGGGCCGCGCCTGAGGCGATGCTCTCCTCGGCCACGGCGGCGCCGGAAGGCAGGTCCTCCGCGAGGTCGCCGGCGGCAACGGCCGCGGCGGCGTTCATCACCACGACGTCCCGGGCAGGCCCCGGCTTGCCTTCGAGAACGGACCTGAGAATAGCGGCGTTGTCGGCGGCGTTCCCCCCCTGAAGGTCGGCGGCGGTCGCCGTCTCGAAGCCGAAACAGTCCGGGGTGATCTCGAAGGTTTTCAGGGTTCCGTCTTTCAGCTCGGTGACCTGCGAATGCCCGGTCGAGGTGATCTCGTCGAGGCCGTCGCTGCCGTGGACTACGTAGGCGCGCTCGGAGCCCAGCATCTGCAGCACCCCGGCCAGTTTCCCGGTGAGACCGGCGTCGAAGACCCCGAGAAGCTGCCTCTTGGCGCCGGCCGGATTGGTCAGGGGCCCGAGGATGTTGAACACGGTGCGGGTGCCGATCTCCCTGCGAGGGCCGATGGCGTGCTTCATCGCCCCGTGCAGCAGCGGCGCGAACAGGAAGCCGATGCCGGCTTCATCGAGGCACTCGGAGACCTTCCCGGGGCCGGCCTCGATGTCGACCCCGAGCTCGAGCAGCACGTCGGCGGAGCCGCACCGGCTCGACATGGCGCGGTTGCCGTGCTTGGCGACGCAGAGCCCGGCGCCGGCGGCGACGAAGGCGACGGCGGTCGAGATGTTGAAGGTTCCCGAACCGTCCCCCCCGGTTCCGCAGGTGTCGATCTTCGTCCTCCCGCCGCCGCTGATGCGCGTCGCCTTCTCCCGCATCACCTCGGCGAAACCCGCCACCTCCGTCACCGTCTCCCCCTTGCAGCGCAGGGCGATCAGGAAGGCTCCTATCTGGGCGTCGGTAGCCTCTCCGCTCATGATCTGGTGCATCGCTCCCCGGGCGCTGTCGCGGTCGAGATCCACGCCGTCGAGCAGCTGTTGAATTGCGGTCTGCATCACGCGCCTTTCCTGGTCGGTGACGGTCAGTTCTGGTTCAGAAAGTTCGCGAGCAGCCGCTTGCCTTCCCCGGTCAGGATCGATTCGGGATGGAACTGGACTCCCTGAACCGGGTAATCGCGGTGGCGGATGCCCATGATGACGCCGTCGTCGGTTTCGGCCACTACCTCGAGACAGTCGGGGAGGGTCCCGCGTTCGACGACGAGCGAGTGGTAACGCGTGGCAGTGAAGGGGTTGGGCAAGTCGGCGAAGAGGCGCTGACCGTCGTGGTGGATTTCCGACGTCTTTCCGTGCATGATGGCGGGGGCGCGGACGACGACACCGCCGAAGGCCTGGCCGATCGCCTGGTGCCCGAGACAGACGCCGAGCAGGGGTATCTGCGGGCCGAGTCGAACCGCCAGTTCCATCGAAATGCCGGCTTCGTTCGGCGTACAGGGGCCGGGTGAGACGACGATCTTCTCCGGCTGGAGAGCGGCCACTTCGTCGACGGTGATCCTGTCGTTCCGGTGCACCTGCAACTCGGCGCCGAGCTCCCCCAGGTACTGGACGAGATTGTATGTAAAGGAATCGTAGTTATCAAGAACGAAGATCATGGCTGAGACTCCGGGTTTAGACGGGTCGACCGGACCCCCTCGCGCAGGCCGCTGATGGCGTCCGCCGAAGGGGCGATGCTGCCTCGCTGCGCCATTTCGATGGCGCGCAGAAGGGCCATCGCCTTGTTGACGGTCTCCTGGAACTCGGCATCCGGATCGGAATCGGCGACGATTCCGCCTCCGGCCTGCACGTAGGCCACGCCGTTCCTGGCGACCATGGTGCGGATTGCTATGCACGTGTCGAGATTGCCGGAGAAATCGAGGTAGCCGACACCCCCGCCGTAAATGCCGCGGCGGGTGGGCTCGAGCTCGTCGATGATCTCCATGGCCCGGATCTTCGGGGCCCCCGAAAGGGTGCCGGCAGGGTAGCAGGCGAACAGGGCATCTACCGAATCCATGTCGCCGCGAAGGCGGCCGCGGACGTTTGAGACGATGTGCATGACGTGCGAGTAGCGTTCGATCTCGAGCATTTCCGTGACCCGCACGGTGTCGAACTCGGCGACGCGGCCGACGTCGTTGCGGCCGAGGTCGACGAGCATGACGTGCTCGGCGCGGTCCTTCTCGTCGGCAAGCAGCTCCGCGGCAAGCTGCTCGTCCTCTTCTGGCGTGGTCCCGCGGGCCCGCGTCCCGGCGATCGGCCGCACGTCGATCACCCCGTCTTCGACACGCACCAGGATCTCCGGAGAGGCACCGAGGATCTCGACCTCCCCCTGGGAGATGTGGAACATGTAGGGAGAGGGGTTGACGGTGCGCAGCACGCGGTAGATGTCGAAGGGTTCGACGTCTATCTCGACTTCGAACCGCTGCGAGAAGACGATCTGGAAGATGTCGCCGGCGCCGATGTAATCGAGGCAGCGCTCCACGCACTCGACGTAACGCTCCCGGGTCATGTTCGACACCACCCTGGGTTTGCCGCCGCCCCCCGCCAGGGCCGGAGACGGACCCGGTTTCGACAACACCGCTTCGAGGCGCCCGATACGCGCCAGGGCGCCGTCGTACGCCTCTTCGGGTGAGGTGTTGCGAAGGTCGGCGTGTGCTATCAGCAACACCGTGTGGCGCAGGTTGTCGAAGGCCAGCACCGTATCGAAGATGGCGAACACCATGTCGTCGAGCCGCAGCTCGTCGCTGCCGCTGTCGGGGATGTCCTCGACGAGGCGGATGCCGTCGTAACCGAGATAGCCCACGGCGCCGCCGGTGAAGCGCGGCAGCCCCGGCACCCGCACCGGCTCGTAGGCGGCCATCAGCTGTTTGAGCTCGGCGACCGCGTCGCCGCGTCGCCGAGCAACGGATCCAGTGCGGCAGTTTTCGACGGAGATGTCGTCTCCCCGCGAGCGGAAGACCGTTGTCGGATCGATGCCGATGAAGGAGTAGCGGGCGGCGCGCTCCCCTCCCTCGACGCTTTCGAGCAGGAAGCTGTGTCCGCTTTCCCGGCGCAGCTTCATGTACGCCGACACCGGTGACTCGGTATCGGCGAGGATCTCCTTGTAGACGGGGATGACGTTGCCGCGCGAT
>JAPOZF010000162.1 GCA_026706165.1 Gemmatimonadota bacterium | reverse complement strand
GCGCGCCATCCTGCGGCAGCACCGCAGCAGGCCGCTGTCGAAGAGCCGGCTCGGGAAGCTCACCGAGGACCGCAGCAGGAACTGGATCGAGCGCCGCCTCGTCGACGAGGGGATGCGTCGCGCCAGGAAGAACGGCTGGAACGACGTCTACACCTTTACCAAGGCGATGGGGGAGCAGCTGCTGGTCGGCAACCGCGACGGCCAGGCCCTCGTCATCGTGCGGCCGAGCATCATCGAGAGCTCTCTCGAGGATCCCGAGCCGGGGTGGATCACCGGTCTCAAGGTGATGGATCCCCTGGTGGCGGCGTACGGGAAGGGAATGCTGCCCGATTTCCCGGCGCGGCCGGATCTCGCCCTCGACCTCGTCCCGGTCGACGTCGTCGTTAACACAACCCTGGCCGCCGCGACCCAGGCCTCCCCCGGGGAGGTGCAGGTCTACCACGCGGCAACGGCGAGCCGCAACCCGGTGCGGATTTCCCAGCTCTACGAAAGCCTGGTGGCCTACTTCGGCGCCAACCCGCTCCTCGGCCGCGACGGCCGCGCGCCGGACTTGGCGAAGTGGACCTACCCCGGCATCCGCTCCTTCCGGCTGAAGTTCCGGCTCAAGTACTCGCTGCCGCTGGCGCTCCACAGCTGGCTCCTGAAGCGCCTGCCTTCCGGATGGAACTGGGCTTCTCCGCAGAAACGCCGGCTTCTGTCGACGATGAAGATCCGGCTGCAGAGGGTGCTGTACTACGCCGACATCTACCATCCTTACACCCACCTGGAATGCAGCTTTGCCACCGCGCGCGCGCGCGCCCTCCATGCGAGTCTCCCTGCAGGCGAACGGCAGGTTTTCAACATGGACGTCGAGCGCATCGACTGGGCGCGCTACATCGGCGACGTCCATCTGCCCGGGCTCAGGCGGCACGTACTCGGGGACGCCGGGGAGGAGGAGATCTTCCGCGAGCCCCCCGCGGAGGTGGGATCGGAAGAGGAGCGCTGGCAGCAGGAGGAGGAGTTGCAGACGATCCCCGATCTGCTGCGCTGGTCATGCGCCCGCTACGGGGAGAGTACGGCGCTGCAGATGAAGCGGGGCGATTCCTGGGTGAGAGTGGCTTACGAAGAGCTGTTGGCGCGCGCCGAAGCCCGGGCCGACCTGTGGCAGCGCTGCGGGCTCGAGGCCGGGGACCGGGTGCTGTTGTACGGGGGAAACAGCCCCGAGTGGGTGATCTCCTACATGGGGGCCTCGGTCGCCGGACTGGCGGTGGTTCCCGTCGACCCCCAGACCCCCCCGGGGGAGGTGTGGAAGCTGGCGGCGTTCACCAGAGCCCGTGGACTGGTCGCCTCGCGCGCCAGCTTCGAGACTCTGGGCTCGCAAGGAGCTTCCGCCGGGACCTCCGGGCGGCCGCCTGCCTTCTTCGATCTCGACGGCCGGATGTTCCCGCTGCCGGGAGGCGAAGCTGCAGCGGAACCCCCTCCCCAGGAGCACCTCCAACCGCCTGGCGTCAATCCCGGGATGGAGGCGTCGATCATCTTCACGGCCGGCACCGCGGTCGAGCCCAGGGGAGTTGTCCTTACGCATGGCAATTTCCTCTCGAACCTGCTCGCCATCGCCGAGGTTCAGCGCCTCGACCGGGGGGACCGGGTCCTCTCGCTGCTTCCCCTGCACCACGGCCTGGAGTTCACCGGTTCACTGCTGATGTCGCTCCTGAGCGGGGCGACCGTCACCTACCTCGAGACCCTGAACAGCCGGGTGATCCTCGAGACCATGCGGGAGACCGGCACGACTGCGCTGCTGGCGGTGCCGCGGCTGCTGAAGATCCTCGCAGACCGCATCGAGCGCCTCGGCAGGCACGGGGAGGAGGAGCGCGACGCCCTCGACCGCGACAGCGCCGCCCCGGTCTCCAGGCTCAAGCTCGTCGTTAGCGGTGGCGCGCCCCTGGCCCCGGGGATCTTCGAGAGCTACCGGCGCATGGGGGTTACCGTGTACGAGGGATACGGCCTCACGGAGACCTCCCCGATCGTCACCGTCAACCCCCCGGGAAAGGCCAGGCCGGGGTCGGTCGGAATCCCTCTGCCCGGGGTCGATCTGCGCATAGACGAGCCGGACCCCCGCGGCCGCGTCGAGATCCTCGTGCGCGGACCCAACGTCATGCCGGGGTATCTCGACAGCCCCGG
>JAPOZF010000213.1 GCA_026706165.1 Gemmatimonadota bacterium | reverse complement strand
CGTGTTCGATCTCGTCGGCTGCCGGGTAGAGGACGAAGACGGTTCCGAACTGGGGAAAGTTGCGGACGTGCAGGAGATGCCCTCGGCCGACTTGCTGGTGATCCGCAACGGTCAGAAAGAGGTTCTGATTCCTCTGGTGGGCGATTTCGTCACCGAGGTGCTCGTGTCGGAGCGCCGCGTGGTGGTAGCCGGGGTCGAGGATCTGGTCAGGACCGGCCGCAACAGAAAATGAGAATCGACGTCGTAACGATTTTTCCCGAGTTCTTCAGGACGCCCCTGGAGACGAGCATGCTGCAGCGGGCGGTCGCGGCCGGATGTGCGGAGATATGCGTGCACGACCTGAGGCAGTACGCCGGGGACCGCCACAGGACGGTCGATGATGCCCCCTTCGGCGGGGGCGGTGGCATGGTGGTGAAACCGGAGCCTGTTGCGGCGGCCTGGGAAGCCCTGGACCTCGGGCGGGGTCACTGCATCTACCTGACCGCCGACGGGGAGCCCTTGAACCAGTCCCTGGCGGAACGACTGTCGCTGGAACAGCGGCTCGTGCTCCTGTGCGGCCACTACAAGGGAATCGACGAGAGAGCGCGCCGTTTCGTCGATCGCGAAGTGTCGATCGGCGACTACGTTCTCACCGGCGGTGAACCGGCTGCCCTGGTGCTGATCGACGCCGTCGTGCGCCTGATTCCGGGGGTGCTCGGAAACTTCACCTCCGCCCTCTCCGACTCGTTCCACGACGGCCTGCTCGACTGCCCGTGGTACACGCGGCCGGCGGAGTTCCGCGGCGACGGGGTTCCCGCGGTTCTGCTGAGCGGCAACCACGAAAAGGTCATGGAATGGCGCCGCCGGCAGTCGCTGCGGCGCACTTTCGACCGCCGCCCCGAAATCCTCGCCCGGGCCGAGCTGGATCCGGAGGAACGGCGGTTGGTCGACCAATGGCGCCGGGAATCGGGCGGTTCGACTCAGGCGTCAACCCGGCCCGAGCGGATCGACTGATTCGATTTGCAAACCGGCCGTATTTTTCGAAAGGAGTAGCAGGATCGTCATGGACACGAACATACTGCGCGAAATCACCGCATCGCAGATGAGGACGGATATCCCGGACTTCGGCCCCGGCGACACCCTGAGGGTTCACGTGCGCGTGATCGAGGGGGAGAAGGAGCGCACCCAGGTTTTCGAGGGGGACGTCATCCAGCGCCGCGGCGGGGGAATCAGCGAGACTTTCACGGTGCGCAAGGTTACACAGGGAATCGCGGTGGAAAGGATCTTCCCGCTGCACTCTCCGAGGATTGCGAGGATCGAACCGATCCGCAGGGGCAAGGTGAGGCGCGCCCGCCTGTTCTACCTCCGGGCCCGCAAAGGTCGTTCGGCACGGATCAAGGAGAAGAGGTAGAGTCCCGTGGCTCGGCGCGACCTGCCGTTTACGAACCGGAACTGGATCATCTTCGGCGGGGGAGTGGCTGTCATCGCCGTGGGGTATGGCCTGCTGAGCATTCCGCCGGCGGACGGATTCCTCTCTCTGACCATGGCCCCCATCCTGCTGGTCCTCGGCTACTGTGTCGTCATCCCCTTGGCCATCCTGTACAGGGACCCCGGAGCGAGGAAATCTCCGGCGGTCGACCGGGAGGCCGGCTGAACCGGGCAGCCCGGATGGCAGGAGCGGCGGCACCTCCAGGGGAATCGCGCATACGCGACCATCACCCCGGCCTCTACACCGAAACGCGGGTAGCGGAAATCGCGGACGAAATCTCGGAAGTCGGCGATGAAGAGTGCCGGTTTTTCGAGACGAACGGGTACCTCGCAGTTGCGAGAACCTGTCCGGAAGAGATGGTAGTTGCGGCCCGCACCGCCATCGACGACCTGATCGAGGGAAGCCGCCCCGATTTTCGCGGCCTGCAGTTCGAGGCCGGCCTCGGGGACAAGAAGAAGCTTGGCCGGGAGCAGCGCCATCTGGGCGTCCGCAAACTGATGAGCTTCGTCTCCTACGACCGGCGACTGCATGCTCTGGCCGAGTACCCCCCGATTTTGGACGTGGTGCGCAGGCTGGTGGGGGGCGAGCCGGAGCGGTTCCAGGAGATGGCCCTGCTCCAGCCGCCGAAAATCGAGCGGGAAGACCCGTGGCGCCAGGAGAGTGCCGACTTGAACCTGCCCCGCGGAACTGCCGGCGTG
>JAPOZF010000107.1:1956-2171 GCA_026706165.1 Gemmatimonadota bacterium | reverse complement strand
GCATCAACGACGAGCTGGCGATCGAGTACGAGCTCGTCAACATGGTCGGGTCCGTGCCGGTAACTGTATCCTTCCACGACCTCTCCGGCAGAAAGGTGGCGGGGATCGTCAGCGAGCGGGAAACCGGCAGCTTCCGCGAAACCTGGAACGGGACCGACGGGCAGAACCTGCTGCCTCCGGGGATATACCCCCTGCGCCTGGAGGTGGAAACCGAT
>JAPOZF010000107.1:0-1946 GCA_026706165.1 Gemmatimonadota bacterium | reverse complement strand
GTTCTGCGTACTGTAGCGGTGATCTATTAAGAAACTCGCGCTGCGGAGAATTGCCCATGAAGAGTCGCCGTTTCATGTATCGGGTTGTGCCGCAGGCACATGGGAACTACTGAGGGATGGCAATGAGAATCCGTTCCCGGACCCTGAACGGCCTCCTTCTCGCCGGTTCCCTGGCGGGTGCCGCTTCCCTTCTCCTGCCCCCGAATCTCACCGATGCGGGAGGACAGCAGGGATACAGAAGGGCCGGGGGAGACCAGATCGTCGTCGACCGGCCGGACCTCTGGCGGGAATGGATATTCCCCGCCGGAACCATCGAAGTCACCGACGCCGGGGTCCGATCCGGCAGGCTGAGAAAAAACACTAACGCCTGCCTCGATATCGTCGACTTTCTCCGCCTCCATCCCCCCGAAAACGTCAGGGACAAGGAGCGGTCGCAGATCGAGCTGCTCGACGGGATCGAAGCCGGAACCAACCGCGACGAGGTCGTCAATGTGCTCGACGGAGACATGTCGACCTTCTGGGAGCCGGCCCCGCCCTCGGGAGACGTCGACCTGCCCTCGCAATGGTGGTTCACCGTCGACCTCGGACGCCTGGTCATCATCGACCGCATCGTCCTGCGGTTCGCCCCCGAGGGGGAGGGGGATCCATTCCTGCTTTTCGATCTGCTGGTGTCCAGCGGGCTGAAGCCTCCGACCGCGAAACAGGGCGACGTCCGCGATTATGTCCCGGTGATTCAGACCCTGGTGCCCAACAAGACCCGGCGGGTGTTCGATCTCGACCTCTCGCAGACCGCCCCCGGCCAGATCGATCCCCTCGGCCGCTTCCTGCAGATCGTGGTCCGCGACAGCGACCTCGACCGGGGGCGGATCGTCGGAGAAGGGGAAGAGGGACTGGCGGCCTGGGAGAACCTCGCACCGGCGGACCGGGGGTTCGTCGAGCACACCAAGAGACTGCCGGACGGCAGGGAAGTCGCCGTTTCCCCGGAGGTGTGGGAGCAGCTCGAACCGGCCCGCCGCGGCCCGATCCGCTATTTCGAGCGCGAGCGCCCGAGGCTGGCCGAGCTGGAGGTCTGGGGATCCGGGGACGAGATCATCCAGGGGGTCGCGGACCGGGGAGGACAGATCGCCATTGACCACGACTTCAGCGCCGACATCCTCTTCGACGGAGACGTGGAGACGGGCTTCAACTTTCCCCTGCACACCCGGGACCAGAGGAACGAGGACGAGCTGTTCTTCGATCTGGGCTCGTGGTACTGGATCGACGCCTACCGCATGGTTGCCAACTTCCGGTCCGCCGCCGCGGTGCAGGAGTACTGCAGCTACCGCCTCGATTTCTCCGACGGGGCGAGGCAGGCCAACGGCGGTTTCGCCTGGACGGCGACAGTGGTCTACAACAGGGCGGAGGACGAGAGCTTCTCAGGCGTTCCCGCGAGCGGCATGCGCCTGAGACGCCACGATTTCGATCCCGTCAAGGCGCGTTTCTTCCGCTTCGCCTGGGATATCCGGAACTGCAGCGGCGTCCACCCGCTGACGGAAATGCAGTTGTTCGGGTCGGGATACCATCCCGAGGTGGAGCTGCTGTCGAATCCCATCGAGCTGCCGGGGAGCCGCAACCTGACCGCCATCGAGTGGGAGGCGGACACGCCGCCGGGAACCCAGGTGGTGCTGCAGACGAAAACGGGAAACGTGCTGATCCCCGACACCCTGTACTTCCGGGACGACGGGTTGCTCTACGGGCGGGGGCAGGAAGGGGCGGACAAATTCTACAGCCGGGGACAGAAGAGCTTTACCAAGAACAAGGACAAGAGGGTGATTTACGAGGAGGGTCCCGAGTGGTCGCCGTGGAGCACCCGCTACGAAGATCCGGCCGGAAGCCTGATCGAGTCGCCGTCGCCGCGAAAGAGCCTGAAAATCCGGGCTTCCCTGCTCTCTGACCTACAGGACACC
>JAPOZF010000385.1 GCA_026706165.1 Gemmatimonadota bacterium | reverse complement strand
CGGCCGCCAGGGCCATCAGGCGAGAGCCGGCAAACCCGCGTGCGGCGATCCTTCCGGTATATCCGTTCACTTGCCTGACCTCCCGGGAGCCTCGACAGCCCCCGAATCCGCCGGGACCACGGACCGGATCAGCCCCGGCAGCAGCATTCCCGGGGGCATCGGAATACAGCGCCCAAGCGATCCGTATCCGCAAACCGTCCCGTCTGTCCACGTTGCGCCGATCAGGCTGGAACCCTGGAACTTGACCCGCCGCAGGCGGGCCCCCTTCAGGTTGGCCCGGCGCAGGTCGGCGGCGATGAAGTTGACCTTGTCGATTACGGTTTCCCCGAGGTCGGCCCCCACCAGCCGCGCACCCTCGAAATCGGAATCTCCCAGGTGTGCGGACTTCAGGACCGCCCCGTCGAGCTCGGAGCGCACGAAACGGGCCCCGCGCAGGTCCGCGCCGCTGAGTACGGCGCCGCGCAGGGTCGCCCGCGTCAGGTCGGCCCCGGAGAGGACGGCCTCCTTCAGGGCCGTGCTGTCGAAGCTGGCGTCGCGGGCAACGGCCCCTCCGAGATCCGCCCCGGACAGGTCGCAGGCGATCACGTCGGACGAGGAAAGATTCCCCTCCCTCAGGTTCGCCCCGGACATGCGCGCCCGGTTGGCAACCGCCCCCTGGAGGTCGGCGCCGGAAAGCCTGGCCCCGGTCAGGTCCGCATGGCTGAGGTCCGCGGTTCTCAGGCGAGCCCCGGTCAGGTTCGCCGCGGCCAGCCGCGCCCTCCTGAGGTCGGCCCCGGAAAGGCTGCAGCCGGGGCAGTCCTTGGAGACCACCATCGTGTCGGGCCGAACGAACAGCGTTCCCACCCCCCTGCGCCCCTCGCCCTGGGACACGCGGAGTCGGTAGCGCCCGGGGGGAACCTCGGCCGAGGCCGACGGTGAGGCCCCGCTGACGGTGAGCAGAACCGCTCCGGCAGCATCGACAAGCTCGACCCGGCTCGAAGCGCGCGCCCAACTCCCGATGCGCAGGGTTCGGCGCGACCGGCGCTCGAAGACATAGGGAATCACGTCTGTTCCTGTCTCTCCCGTATCGCCGCGGTGGGCATTCACCGCCTCGGGGCTTTCGAGGTGGAGGACGACGGCCTGACCCTCCCTCGCCGCGGCCGTGCGCGTCTGGCCGAGCGAGCGTTCATCGAGGTGGCCGGCCCCACTGCCGAAGTCGTCCGAACGGCCGGACAGGGTGTAGCAACCGACGAGTGCCGAGGCCAGCAGCATGGAGACCCCCGCAGTCCGCTTGCAATGTGGAAACGTCTCTTTCATGTGTGTCTGTCACCCCCCAGCAGATGCCATGCCCTTCGAACACCGCGACCCGGGCGGCGCCGTCAACCCTGCCAGTCACGGGAAAGTAAGGCAGGAGACGGGGTCCCCTCCATCGCTTGCGCCCCCCGGCTGCAACAGCCCGGGTCCGGGGCCGGGTCGTCTGCCCGCGGGAAAGGCACGACCGGGGAAGGTTTCACCGGTACAACTGCGTCGCGGGACGAAACGTTCCCGGAGAGGAATTCGAGTGGATCTTCGAATGCCCGCAATGCGAATCCAGCGCAGGCCGGGACGAGCGATTTCCCTGCGTTTCATCCATCTGCTTCCATCCCGGGACCGGGTCCGGTGAGCGGCGGCCCCCTGGCGCCGGGCATGCGCGCCCCGGACTTCGCCCTGCCCTGCCCTTCCGGGGACCCGGTGCGTTTCTACGGCCGCGCCGGCGGCGTGCCGTGCGCCCTGCTCTTCGCCGACCGCTGCCAGGAGGCCGCGGTCGAAAAGTTCGCCGCCGCCCTCGCCCGCGCCTGCGAGGGCAGGGTGGAAATCCTGGGGGTCATATCCGGGGGAGGCCGCCCCAGCGGGGAAACGCCGTTCTCCTTCGACACCTTCACCGAGCCCGGAACCGCGGTCAGCGAGCCGTACGGGGCCGCCTCGAAACCGATGGCCTGTCTCCTCGACGAAAACCTGCGCATCCTCGGGTGGTGGGGTCTCGCCGACCCGGCCAAGGCGGCAGCTGAAGTGGCCGCGCTCCTCGCTGCGGCCTGCAGCCGGCGGGAAGGACAGCTCGTCGAATCACCGGCGCCCGTGCTCCTGGTCCCGAGGGTGCTGGACGGGGCCTGGTGCGCGGAGTTGATCTCGGTGTGGCGGCGGGAGGGAGCCAG
>JAPOZF010000661.1 GCA_026706165.1 Gemmatimonadota bacterium | reverse complement strand
GTCGCCCGGCTGTGCTCGGGCCTGGGCTGCGAACGCTCGGACCTCGTCGCCGGCGAACAGGAATCTGCCCCGGGGGTGGAAGGGACAGGAGAGAGAAAGACCAGCGGAATTTGATGGAAACGGACATCAGATTAAGGGAGAACAGAACATGTGGGAAGTAGTGAAAATCCCGGTCGAGCGCCTCGAGCCGGGGGCTTTCTCCCCGTTCGGGCACGTGATCCGGACCTTCGAGGAACGCAAGCCCGACGTGGCCAAGGGCGGCCACAGATCGAACGAGTACTCCGTCATCGCCGAGCCGGGAGCCGAGCCGAAGGACGGCCCCGCGTGGTACCAGGCGCACCCGGACAGGGTGCCGATATCCGAGGGCCTGCAGCGGGCCCACTTCGCCTTCCACACCGACGCCGGGCAGTCCTTCTACCCCAAGCTCCACTCCCCGTCGGTGTTCCTGGTCGGCCCGGTGCAGGACGACATCCGCGCCGGGGAGCTGCGCGCCTTCTACAGCGACGGCGACACCGGGGTCTGCCTGCACCTGAAGGTCTGGCACACCATGCCGATCTGCGTCAGCGGCCGCGACATTTACCAGACGACCCGGGGGGACCAGGACTACCTGGAGCACTCGGTGGAGATCGACTTCGACCTCGAGCGCGGCCAGTCGATCGAGCCGGACATGGACAACTTCAGCGGCTGGCCGAAGAAATGAGAGAAGTGAGAACAGAATGACGGAACAAACCCTGCTGTACCTGTCGCGGGAGGACGTCGAGGCCGTCGACCTGTCGATGGCCGACATCATCGCCGCCCTGGACGAGATGTTCCGCGAAAAGGGGCAGGGCAAGGTGGAGATGCCCCCGAAGCCCGGCATCCACACCCGGCCCGACGCCTTCATCCACGCCATGCCGGCTTACATACCCAGCCTCGAGGCGGCCGGCATGAAGTGGGTCTCCGGGTACCCGGGAAACCAGGCGCGCGGCCTGCCCTACATCACCGGCCTGCTGGTGCTCAACGACCCCCTGACCGGGATTCCCCTCGCCGTCATGGACGCCACCTGGATCACGGCGATGCGCACCGGCGCGGCGACCGCCCTGGCCGCCCGCTACCTGGCGCGCCCGGACAGCTCGACCCTGGCGGTCCGCGGCTGCGGCGTCCAGGGCCGCAGCAACACCCACGCCCTCGCCGCCCTGTTCGACCTGAAGAAGGTGCGCGCCTTCGACCCCCGTCCGGAGCGGACAGGGGCGTACGCCCGCGACATACTGGACCAGCTCGGCCTGGAGGTCGAGGCGGCCGCGGATCCCCGCGCTGCCATGCGGGGGGCCGACCTCGTCGTCACCGCGGGCCCGATGTCGAAGAACCCCGACCCCGCCATCGCCGCGGACTGGCTCGAGCCGGGAGGCTTCGCCAGCGCCGTCGACTTCGATTCCTACTGGCAGGGGGCGGCCCTGGAACAGGCGGACAAGATCGCCACCGACGACCTTGCCCAGATGGAGTACTACCGGGGGGAAGGGTACTTCGGGCAGACGCCGGCGGCCTACGCCGACATGGGGGAGCTGGCCGCCGGCCTCAAGCCGGGCCGCGAGCGGGAGGAGGAGCGCATCATCGCCATGAACCTCGGCATCGCCCTCGAGGACATGGCGACCGCCATCCGCGTGTACCGCGCCGCGGTCGAGCTCGGCATCGGAACCCGGCTGCCGCTGTGACCGGTTCAAGGACAGAGCGGATCTTACCGAAGGCGTGGACGAGGTCTATGTCAACGGCGGTTCCTTCATCCGCGAGGCAAGGGCTCTGGAACCGGTGTTCAAGCGGCGAATGTTCGCCGGGGCGGGAGGTTGAAATGGCGGGGTGGAAATTCTGGAGTAGAAGGACCGGCACTCGGCGGAAATAACCATCGAAGAAACCGTGAAATGATGAACGTCACTGAAGAAGGACGCGCTGGACGGGATCGCCGGGACCTCATTGGAGGAGAAGGTAAAACAGCTCGTACGGTTATTGATAAATTGGTCGCAGACGTTGTAAAAAGTGTGAACCCTCTGCAAATAATCCTCTTTGGCTCGGCTGCCAGAGGAGACGCAGGAGAGCATAGCGACATCGATCTGCTTGTAGTCATGCCAGAGGGTGTTCACCGACGGCGAACGGCGCAGAAGCTGTATCGGGAAATTACAGGTTTGGGCGTGCCTTTTGA
>JAPOZF010000164.1 GCA_026706165.1 Gemmatimonadota bacterium | reverse complement strand
CAGGCCCACGTCTTCTACCCGGTGGCCCGAGAGGACCGCTGCGAAGCGGCGCTGCTGCTCGACCTCGATCCGGTCGGTCTCGTGCGCCGCCCCCGTGGGGCCAACCCCGGAGACGGCGGAGCCATGAAGCAGTACGTCAACGACCGCCCCTACGTCGCCTCCTCCTTCCTCAGCGTCGCCATCGCCCGGGTCTTCGGCTCGGCCCTCAAGGGAAGCAGCAAGGACCGGCCCGGGCTCGCCGCTACGCCGCTCCCCCTCGAGGCCGAGGTCGCCGTGCTCCCCTGCCGCGGGGGCGAGCCGTTCCTGCGCCGCCTCTTCGAGCCGCTGGGATACTCCGTCGAGGCCCGTCGCCTGCCCCTCGACGGGCACTTCCCAGAGTGGGGGGAGAGCCCCTATTTCCGGGTGCGCCTGGCCGGGACCTGCCGGCTCCGCGACCTGCTCTCCCACCTCTACGTCCTGCTTCCGGTGCTCGACGACGACAAGCATTACTGGGTCGGCCAGGAAGAGCTCCGCAAGCTGCTTGCCCGCGGGGAAGGCTGGCTCCCCTCGCACCCGGAGCGGGAGCAGATCGCCCGCCGCTACCTCAAGCACCAGCGCCGCCTGGCGCGCGAGGCGCTTGCCCGGCTCGTCGCCGAGGAAGACCCGGGCGCCGAAGCCGAAGCGGAGCATGAGCAGGAGGAGGAAGGTCTCGAGCGCCCCCTCAGCCTGAACGACCGGCGCATCGCCGCGGTAATAATGGCGCTCGGGGAAGCGGGGGCGCGCAGCGTCATCGATCTCGGCTGCGGCGAGGGCAAGCTCCTCAAGGCCCTGCTAGACGGGGATTGCCCCCGCATCGCCGGCATGGACGTCTCCTCCCGCGCCCTCGGGATCGCCGGGGAGCGCCTCGGCCTCGAGCGCCTGCCGGCGAGGCAGCGGCAGCGCCTCGAGCTGTTCCAGGGCTCCCTCACCTACCGGGACGAGCGGCTCTCCGGGTACGACGCAGCCTGCGCGGTCGAGGTGATCGAGCATATCGACCCGCCGCGGTTGCCGACGTTCGAGCGCGTCCTCTTCGAGTTCGCGCGCCCGGCCACGGTGATCGCGACCACCCCGAACGCCGAGTACACCAGCCGCTTCGAGTTCCTTCCCGCCGGCCGCTTCCGCCACCGCGACCACCGCTTCGAGTGGACGCGGGAGCAGTTCCGGGACTGGGCGCAGGCCGCGGCCGGCCGCTTCGGGTACACGGTCCGCTTCCTGCCGGTCGGCGAGGAGGACCCCGAGCTCGGCCCGCCCACCCAGATGGCGGTGTTCTCGCGATGAAGATCACCGTTCCCGAGCCCTCGCTCGTCGTGCTCGCCGGCCCCTCGGGGAGCGGCAAGTCGACCTTCGCGCGCCGGCACTTCAGGCCGACGGAGGTGATCTCCTCCGATTACTGCCGCGGCCTCGTCGCCGACGACGAGAACGACCTGTCCGCCACCGGCGACGCCTTCGACCTCCTCCGCTACATCGCCTCGAAACGGCTCGCCGGGCGCAGGCTCACCGTGATCGACGCGACCAGCGTCAAACCCGAGGACCGCGCCGGGCTGATCGCCCTGGCCCGCGAGTTCCACCTCCTCGCCGCGGCCATCGTCTTCGACCTGCCGCCGCAGCTCTGCCAACGGCGCAACGAGGAGCGCAGCGACCGCGACATCGGCCCCGACGCGGTGCGCCGGCAGAGCGGGGCCCTGCGCCGCTCCCTGCGCGGCCTCAGGCGGGAGGGGTTCCACTCCGTCACCGTGTTCGCCACCCCGGAAGAAGCGGACGCCGCCGTCATCGAGCGCCAGCCGCTGTGGCCGGACCGGCGCGGCGAGCGCGGCCCCTTCGACATCATCGGCGACGCGCACGGCTGCTTCGACGAGCTCGCCGGCCTGCTCGGCTCCCTCGGCTGGGAGGTCGGCTCCGGTGAGGCGGGGCCGGCGGCGCGCCACCCGGAAGGGCGCAAGGCCGTCTTCCTCGGTGACCTCGTCGACCGCGGCCCCCGCTCTCCGGAGGTGCTGCGCCTGGTCATGGGGATGGTCGAGGGGGGAACCGCTCTCTGCGTTCCCGGCAACCACGACGTCAAGCTGCTGCGCAAGCTGCAGGGACGGGACGTGAAGGTCTCCCACGGCCTCGCCGAGACCCTGGAGCAGCTCGAGCGCGAGCCGGCGGGGTTCGCCGACG
>JAPOZF010000078.1 GCA_026706165.1 Gemmatimonadota bacterium | reverse complement strand
GCGCCTCCTACTACCAGGAGACCGAGGAGATGGTGGAGCGGCTGACCGCGGACCTGGGATTCGGGCGCATCGCCATCCTCTACCAGGACGACAGCTACGGCAAGGCCGGCCTCACCGGGGTGCGCCGGGCCCTCGACCGGCGCGGCATGAAGCTGGTGGGAGAGGTCACCTACATGCGCAACACCGTCGCCGTCAAACACGCCCTTCTCGGCCTTCAGGACAGCGACCCGGAAGCGGTCATCATCATCGGCGCCTACCGGCCGGCGGCGCACTTCATCAAGTGGGCCCGGAAAATCGGCCTGGACGCCGTCTTCGTGAACATCTCCTTCGTCGGCAGCAACGCCCTGCTCGAGGAGTTGGGCGGGGCCGGCGACGGGGTGGTGGTCACCCAGGTCGTCCCGTTCCCCCGCGACACCGGCATTCCGGTGGTGGCCCGGTATCGGACCGCCCTGAAAGCGATCGACGCGGCGGCGCAGCCGGGGTTCGTCTCCCTCGAGGGGTACCTGGCGGGGCGCCTCGCCGTCGATGCCCTGCGAACCTCCACCGCCCCGGCCGGCGACGGCGAGGCCGGCCGGCCGACGCGTGAGGCTTTCCTGCGAACCCTGGAGGAGTCCGGTCCGATCGACCTGGGCGGCTTCGAGGTCCGCTACGGCCCCGGGGACAACCAGGGATCCGACCGGGTCTTCCTGACCATGATCCGCGGGGGCGGTTTCGCCCCGGTTACACGGCTGTCGAAATGAACATCTCCGAGCAACGCCTCGAATCGACCTTCGAAAGCGTCCTGGCGCGGCTGCCCGGCCCCCTCGGCGACCGTCTCCGGAAAGCGACCGGAGGGCGTTTCGGCATCGGCAGCAAGATCGCCCTGGTCCTGGGGGGCGGCGTCGCCCTGACCATCGGGGCCGTCGTTCTCGCCCTGGGGCTGATGAGGATCGTCAGCACCCGCCAGAGCGAGGTCACCGAGGGGTACATGCCGGCCCTGGTCGCCGCCTTCGAGGTCGCCCGGAGCAGCTCCGAGCTGGTGCGGGCTTCCCCCCGGCTCCTCGCCGCCGACGATCCCGACGACCTCGGGCTGGTGGGTCTGGACGTGGTGCGGGAGGAGGAGACGCTGCGGAAATGGCTTTCCGAAGTCAGGCGGGCCGAATCGAAGGGAGGCGCCGAAGGGGACATCGGCAGTGCGGTCGTGCCGCTGGCGGACAGCCTGGTGGAGAGCATCAGCCAGATCCAGGAGTCGGTCCGGCGCAGGATGCAGCACCGGGCCCTGCTGCGGAAGCTCGAAGGGGAGGTCGAGAGCCTCGCCCTCGAGCTGCAGCTGCTGCTCGAGGAGCTGGTCGACGACCAGCATTTCTTCATGCACACCGGGCTCCGCGATCTTGACGATGACCCCGTTTCCCGGGCCCGGAGGACCTCCAAGGCCGAACTCGATCACTATGCCGGCCTCCTCGACTTCCAGGCTTCCCAGAACGTCACCACCACCTTCATCCAGCAGGCGATGACGGAGAACGACCCCGAGCTGCTGAGGGCGAACCGGGAAAGGGTGGAAACCGCCATGAGCGACGTGCGCCGGGCCCTCGGCGGGATCAGGCCGGCGATCAGGTCCCGACTCGAGCCGCAGGTGGAGAAGCTGACCGGCCTCTACGCCGCCCCGGACGGGGCCTTCGAGATCCGCACCCTCGAGCTGGAGGAAATCCGGCGCTCGGAGGATCTCCTGGCGCGCAACCAGCAGACGACCGCCGACCTAGTCGCCATGGTGGAAGGCCTGGTGAAGGAGGCCGAGGTCTCCACCCAGAACGCCGCCAACCGCTCCCGCAACCTCGTGCGGCTCGGTTTCTGGTTCCTGCTCGGGGTCACCCTGCTCACCCTCGCCGCCGCCTACCTCGTCTGGAAGTTTTTCGGCAAACGGCTGCTGGCGAGGCTGGGCAGGCTCTTCGACGCCACCCGGCGCATGTCGAAGGGGGACCTCGAGGTGCAGGTCGAAATCGAAGGGAACGACGAGGTCACCGACATGGCCGGGGCCCTCGAGGTCTTCCGGCAGCACGCCGTCGAGGTGCAGCGGCTCAACCTCGTCGAGAAGCTCGCCGCGGAAGTCCAGGCCAAGAACGCCGAGCTCGAGACCACCAACACCGAGCTGGAGACCACCCTCGAAGACCTCAAGCGCACCCAGCAGCAGGTCATCAG
>JAPOZF010000535.1 GCA_026706165.1 Gemmatimonadota bacterium | reverse complement strand
CCGCCGGTCTGCGGCCGGGGCAGGCGGAGTACCGGTGGGGACCCCCGGCCGTTGGACCGCCGGGAGAAGCAGCTGTGCCTGAAGACGCCCGTGCCGTCATCGTCGGAGGGGGGGAGCCCCCTTCGACGGCGCTGCTGTCGTCGGAGATGGAGCGGCGGCCGCGGCCGCTGCTGCTGTGCGCCGACAGCGGCGCCGACGCCGTCCTCGAAGCCGGCCTCGAGCCTGACTTCCTGGTGGGAGACCTCGATTCGGTGAGCCCGGCGGCGCGCGCCGCCCTCCCCCCCGGGCGGGTGATCGCGGTGGCCGAGCAGGAGACCACGGACCTGCAGAAGGTGCTGGAGCATGCCGCGGCCCTGGGCGTGAAGTCGGCGGTCCTGCTCGGGTTCACCGGCGGCCGCACCGACCACACCCTGTGGAACCTCAGCCTGCTGAGGCGCTACGCCGACAGGATGGACCTGCGTTTCGCCGACGATCACTGCGAGCTGCGCAGGGTCGGGTCCCGCATCCGTTTCCGGGCGCGCGCGGGCCAGAAGATTTCGCTGTGCCCGCTCGACGGCCCGGCCAACCGGGTAACGACGTCCGGGCTGAAGTGGCAGCTGCAGGGGGAGGACCTGGTTCCCGGGGAGCGCGGCGGCATCTCGAACGAGGTGGCCGCCGGCCCTGTCGAGATCGCGGTCGGCTCCGGGGAGCTGCTGCTCTGCGTGCACAGGGACAGCGGCCCGGGAAGGATCGAGCTGCTGGACTGAGAAGCGGGTGAGGCGCAGGCGCGGCCGAGGGGTCGGGATGCCCGGAAAAGGCCGCCGGGGCACGGGGCGGCCAGACCGGACGGCCAGGAAGGCCGCCGGAATCCGGGGCGCTCCCTTTTCAGAAGCCGCCCCGGTTCGTTGGAAAGCTCAGCTTCCGATGACCTTGCGGAAGTCGTCGCCGTTCTTCTTCCACCAGTCGTGGAGGATGGCGATGTCGGTGCCGATGCAGAAGTGCTTGACGCCCATGTCGAGGTAGTACTTCGCGTCCTCGATGCTGTTGACCTCGGCGCGCGGAGGCACTCCCATTTTCAGCGCCGTCTCGAACACCTTCTTCTCGACCGCCATGATCTCCGGGGAGCCTCGCTCCCCCGCCTTGCCGACACTCATCGAGTAGTCCCCGCCGCCCCACTGGATCATGTCGACCCCCTCCACGGAGAGCGCTTCCTCGATGTTGGCGGCGGTGCCGGCCTTCTCGATCATGACGACGACGACGATCTGGCGCAGGGCCTCGACGTACTCCGGGCCGCCGCCGTACCCCATGTAGGAGAAGCGCCGCGTGGCGACGCCGTAGCTTCCCCCGTCCTCGGGGGTGTCGGGGCGCGAGATCTTCACGCACTCCCTGATGTCGTCGGTGTTCTGGCAGTCGGCGAACAGCACCGACCCGAACCCGGAGCCGATGGCGCGCTGGGCGATGAACCCGCGCGGCTCCTGGTCGACCTTGACCATGGTGTCGAGGCCGTGGAGCTCGGCGGCGCGGGCGAGATCGTCGAAGGCGTAGAGGTCGAAGGGGCCGTACTCGGCGACGAACTCGACGTAATCGTAGTGGCCGGCGTGACCGACCGCCTCGACGACCGACGGCCAGGTCGAGTGGATGTGGGTGCCGAGGGAAGGTTTGTCCTCGTTGAGCAGCTGGCGGAGCTTGTTCGGTCTGATGGGTCGCTCTCCTCGATACGTCCGCTTGCGGCGGATCAGACGGTGGCCTTGTGAATCCGGTGCTTGAGCCGGTGAATCTTCCTGCGCACTTCCTTGAGCTTCTTCCTGTCCTTTGCCTCCAGGGCGGCGTCCCGCTCGACCTTCAGCGCCCGGATCTGCTGCTTGATGGCGGTCTTGTCGATGCCGACGACCTCGTGATGGACGTGGGCGTCGATTCCGAGGACCTCGCACAGGGCCTTCAGCAACGGCTCCTTGTGCATGGTGTTGTGGCCGTCCAGGCGCTCGTCCTCGATCTCGTCGGCGACCTTGCGCAACTGCGCCACGGTCATGTCGTGGAGCTCTTCGTAGGTGTGTGCCATGGGTCGGTCTCCTGCGATGGGATGGTCTACACCGGCATGAATTTCAGGCAGACCGGGGTCGGGGCATAGACCGGATCCCCGGCCGGCTCGAGCCTTCCCGACTCCTGGTCGATGCGGTAGGTGACGATGTTGTCGCCGTGGTGGTTGGCGG
>JAPOZF010000386.1 GCA_026706165.1 Gemmatimonadota bacterium | reverse complement strand
GAAGTCCCCCAGCAGGAGGATCCTCGCCTCCGGGTCGGCCGCCAGCAGGCCGTCGACGTGGGCTTTGAGGAAGGCGGCCTGGGCTTCGCGCTTTTCCAGTCCCCCGATGGCGGGCGGCTGCAGCCTCCCGAACAGCGGCGACGAGCCCCCCCTGGAGGTGAAGTGGTTGTTGATAAGGACGATCCGCTCGCCATCGAACTCGAAGGCGGCCTGCAGGGGCTTGCGCGCGTCCTCGAAGGCATCCTCGCCGTCGGCATCCTCCAGGCGCAGGGGCCGGCCTGCCAGCTCCACCCTTTCGGCGTTGTAGAGAAAGGCGACGCGGATGTTGCCGCCGGGCTGGCCGCCGTCCTTCCCGTCGGCCGGGGGGTTGTCGATCGCCGAATACGCCGGCCCCCCAGCGCCGGCGATGACCTCGGTCAGGGTCCGCAGGGTGCGCCCGGCCGCGGTGGTTCCGTCGTCGTCCGAGCCGCTGTCGTCCTGCACCTCCTGCAGGGCGAGGATGTCCGGGCTGTTCAGGCTTCCGACGATCTGCCCGGCGAGGGCGGCGAAGCGCCCGTCCGCGACATCGGCCTCCCCGTCGCCGTCGTTGGGATCGAGGTTGAGCAGGTTGAAGGAGGCTACCAGCAGGTGGCCGGCGTCCCCTCGCAGGGTGGCGCTTTCGGGCTCCAGTGAGCCGGAGACCGGGGTGGGAGACGCCGCGGGAAGCACCTCGAAGTTGCCGAACCGGTAACCGACCACACCTGTCACGTCCCCGAGCCGGTCGCCGGTGTCGACCTCCGGCATCGACCCCGGCATCAGGCTGTCGTCGATCTGCAGGCGTTCCGGGTTGAAGTCCCCCGGTGAAAGGGTCAGGCCGCCGCGGGGGTTGATGCCGCTGGCGCCGGCTCCGAGGTCGGCGACGACGTAGATCTCCCCGAAACGGGTGGTCGGGGCGAGGGCCAGGGCCGCGGCGACGGTAACCCGCATGCTTTCGAGGCTCTCGTGGAAATCGATGCCGTCGGATTCCGGGTCGAAGCGGGTGAAGCGGTCGTCGTCGATGATCTCGGCAGGAGGCCGGCGACCGGAAGCCCCGACCACGACGGGGTGCGGCAGCGGGTTCCGCGACGAGATCACCGTGACCGACGGGGAACCGCCGATCTGGGTTACCGACAGGTTGTCGGTGCGGGCCCCGCCGGGAACGTACTCCCCGACCTTGCCGGAGACCGAGACCGCGTCCCCGGCGGCGACCCCGGGTTTCTTCCGCGTGTCGACGAAGATGCCGTCAGAGGTGCGGTCGTCGCCGTCGCCGGCGGGATCCTGCAGGTAGAAGCCGTTGGCGGTGGCGGCCGTCACGATTCCCGAGGTCCGCACCCTGGCCCCGAGGTGCGGGGAGACGTGGCCGGCCCCCTGGATCTCCCAGATCGCAGCCCGACCTCCACGCGCCTTCGTGCGGCTGTCGGCGGCGGCGAGGACAGGATGGGTCCGGATGGCTGCGTCCGCGCCTGGCGCTTCCCCGGGGACGCGGCCGGTCCGGCCCTGCTCGTCCGCATGGCCGGCTCCCCCGGGGACCGGCAGGTTCCAGCCGAGCCACGCCAAGGCCAGCACCAACCCCGCGAATCGCCCTTTCACATGAACCTCCATTTACTCAGCCGCCCCGCGCCATGGGAACCAGGTTCAATTATTGAGGTCCCCCAAGTGGCAGAATTCGGGGTCCCCAATAGTTTCTGGTTGCGGTTCCAACCCGGTCCCTCGACCCGGTGGGACGAATCGAGGCGGCCGGCCGGAACGGAGGAACCCCCACATCCGACCCTGAAAAAGGAGAACAGATGACGATTCGACTGGCGTTGCTCGCGCTCGCGGTTTCCCTCTGGTCCTGTGGAGACGACGACGATGCTCCCCCCGCCGCACCGGAAGAAACGGTTCTGCGCCCGAGCGGGGAACTGATGCCCTGGGATCTTTCCGCGGTGGTGCCGATCGACTCGGTCCGCACCCTGTCCCCGGGCACGCCCCTGTACATGCGAACCGAGTTCGCCAACGGCGAGCTCGCCGACCTCGAGATGCTCTTCGTCGAGGTGGTCGACGACTTCCTGCAGCCCATGCCCGTCATAATGGTGGAATCCTCCGATCCGGTGCTGATCCAGCTCGGGGGCATCGCCCAGGGCATGAGCGGCTCCCCCATCTTTTCCGAGCAGGGCACCATGGGCGCCATCGCC
>JAPOZF010000814.1 GCA_026706165.1 Gemmatimonadota bacterium | reverse complement strand
TGAAGGCGACCGACCATACCAGCATGGCGAAGGCCAGGGTCAGCATGGCGAAGTAGATGTCGGTGAGCCGCACGCAGAAGAAACCGACCGCGGCGGCGCAAACGGCGCTGAACAGAACCGCGGCCGGGAGGCTGGCGTAGAGGGGCCAGTCGCAGGTGGTCAGAAGGATGGCGCAGCCGTACCCGCCGATGGCGAAGTAGGCGGCGTGGCCGAAGGAGACGTTGCCGGCGTACCCCACGAGAACGTTGAGGCTGGTGGCGAAGAGGACGTAAATGGCGATTTCCGTCGTCAGGTCGACCAGATAGTCCGACCCGGTCAGGGGAACGCCGGCGAGAACCAGCGCCCCCGCGGCAAGCAGGTGTGCAGGCCTCATTTGGCTTCCTCCGGCCTGCCGAAGAGCCCGTACGGCCGCCACAGCAGGATTCCCAGCATCAATACGTACGGGAGAACCAGCTCCACCTCGGGGGCGACCACGGACCCGAAGGTGATGACGAAACCGAGGACGAGGGCGCCGATGAAGCTGCCCCTGAGCGACCCCAGCCCGCCGATGATGACGATGATGAAGCACTCGACGATCAGGGTCGCATCCATGCCCGGGGCGACGGCGATCCGGGGGGCGGCGAGGGCCCCGCCGATTCCGGCCAGCCCCGAGCCCGCGGCGAACACCAGGGTGTAAACGAGGGGAACGTTGACCCCGAGAGCCGACAGCATTTCGCGGTCGTGCGCCGCCGCCTTGATCAGCCGGCCCCAGGGGCTGCGCTCGACCAGCAGCCACAGCATCCCCGCCACCACAGGCCCCGCGGCGCACAGGAAGAGCAGGTACGACGGGTAGCGGGTGATGCCGAGGTTTACGGCCCCGTCCAGGCCTGGCGGATACGGCACGCTGTGCTGGTCGGTGCCCCAGATCATCTTTACGGCGTCGCCGGCCATCAGCACGAGGGCGAAGGTGAACAGCAGCTGCATCAGCGGCTCGCGGCCGTAGAGATGGCGCAGCAGCAGGCGTTCGATGGCAACCGCCAGCAGCGCCAGCAGGGCGGCTGCCGCGGCGACCCCGATCCAGAAGGCCCCCGGGGTCGAGGCGGTCTGCGCGACCACCGCGTAGCAGGCGTAGGCCCCGATCATGAAGAAGGCGCCGTGGGCGAAGTTGACGATCCGCAGCACCCCGAAGATCAGCGACAGTCCCGAGGCGATGATGAACAGGTTCATCCCCAGGGACAGGGAGTTGAGGAGCTGGATCAGCAGGAAGGCGGGGTTGAACAGCATCCCGGCAGCTATCGCGGTCAGTCGCCCGGGATGTAGGTGACCGGGTCCATCATCCGGAAACCGTGCTCCGTTTTCTTCATCGGGCCCCAGAACTGCCCGGTGTCGGCCTGGTGGGTCTCCGGATCGATGCGGCGGGGTCCCACCGGCGTATCGATGGCGAGCCCCTTGAACGCCGCCGACAGAGCGTCGGCATCGGTCGAGCCCGCCTTTTCGATGGCCGCGGCGGCGAACTGGACGCCGACGTACCCGAGAGCGGGCCAGCTCGGTGTGTGCGGGGTGCCGAAGCGCTCGGCGAGCTTGCGCTGGTAGGGCTCGTGCAGGGGCGAGTTGTGGTGGTACCACAGCTCGTAGGCGTTGCTCCAGACGTTGTCGGGATAGCCTCCTTTCAACTCCGCGGCGATCTCCGGGGAAGCGATCTCGCCGCCCGACACGTACTTCACCTGCTCGAACAGTCCGAACGGCCTTCCCTGCTGCGCGATGTTGATGAATGCCGACCCCCACAGTCCGCTGGCGACGCAGTCGCACCCCGAACCGATCACCTGGGCGATGTAGGAATTGAAGTCGGTGGTCCCCAGCTTGATCTTGAGATCGAGGACGATGTCGGCGCCGGGGGCTTCCGTCGGAAGCGCCTTTTTGACCCCGTCCCCGAGGTCGTGGCCGTAGGCGTAGTCGAACTGCAGGTGACAGACCCGCCGGGCTCCCACCATGCCTAGCACGCGGGCGATGCCGCGCCCCTCGCTGTCGGTGTTGGCCGCGGTGCGGAAGACATAGTCGTGCTTCCTCGTGGTCGACAGCTGGATGGTCTTGGCGATGGTGGCGACGAAGATCACCTTCTCCCGGCGGGCGACCTCGGCCAGGGCCAGCCCCACGGCCGAGCTCAGGGAACCGAGGAGAATGACGACCCCTTCCTTGGTGATAAGCTCCTTGGCCGC
>JAPOZF010000639.1 GCA_026706165.1 Gemmatimonadota bacterium | reverse complement strand
CCCAGTCGGTCCCGGGGCGCCACTTGAAGGTGTCGAACCCCATCTCCCGGTACTGCAGCGCCTCCTCGATCAGCTGTTCGGCGCCGAACGGCTCGCCGTCGCCGCGGTCGTACCAGGTCCAGTTCACCCCGCCGCTGGCGTAGACCCGCACCCGGCCGCCGCGCTCCGGGGCGAGCAGCCGGTGCAGCGGCTCCCCCCTGGCCTTGCCGATGAGGTCCCAGCAGGCGATGTCGGCCCCTGCCGACAGGCCGAGGCTCTCGACGTCGAACGGGTTCCTTCCGATCAGGTGCCGGAAGTCGCCGTCGCTGTCGGCCGGCTCGACGCCGATGCCGACGAGGCCCTCGGCAGTGGATACCTCCAGCAGGCCGATGTCGACCTTGGTGAGCACCACCGGGCCGCACTCGTGGACGTAACGGCCGTCGGCCGGCTTCGAGGTCAGGCGGGTCAGCTTGACCTCGGTTATGGTGAGGTCTTCGCGGCCGATGCGGTCGGCGATGGGGGTCGGGCTCGCAGCCTGGCTCACTTGAATTCCTCCGTGGAAGCAAGGGAACGGTTTCGCGTTGAAGGATACGCTGACCGGGCCGGGGCGTCAGGCCGGCCGACCGGGTGCCAGGGCGCGGCCGGAAGAATAGGATGGGATGGCCGGTTCGAGGGCGGCCTCCTGCACCCTTTTCCAGGGCCCCGACAGATCTCCGCGGGGCCTCAGCCTCCCGGGGCAGACTGGCTCCCCATGGCGCCCAGCATTGAACCCGCCACGACCAACGCGGCCCCGCCGATGCTGGTCAAACTCAATTCCTCCGGCCTGGCCAGGTCGGGCAGGAGCAGGGAGAACGTCCCGGCCATGACGAAGACGACCACCGGGGTCAGGGAGAGGAGGACGCCGATCCGGGAGGCCTCGATGTGCTCGACGGCGTGGGCGTAGGAGAGGTAGGAGGTGAAGGTGAGGATGCTGGTGGCCGCGAGCAGGCCGAGGTGGACGGGGTCGAGGCGGGCGAATTCGGCCAAGCGGACCGCGGGGAACAGGAGAATCGTCCCGGTGGCGTAGATCGGAAGCAGGATCGCCTGGGGCGGCAGGACGGTCAGGAGCTGCTTCTGGCTCAGCAGGTACACCGCCCAGGCCACCGCGGAGACGATCACCAGCAGAATGCCGAGGCCGAACCCCTGCAGCTCGCCGGCCAGCTCGCCGTAGCGGGGGCTGAAGAACAGGGCGAGGCCGCCCAGCAGGAGGGCGATCCCCAGCCACTGGAGACGGCTGAACGGTTCGCCGAACAGGACCAGGCCCCCCAGAAGCATCAGCATCGGGGCGAGCTGGATGACCACCTGGGCGGTGCCGGGGCTGACGTAGCGGAGGGCGGCCATGAAGGTCAGGTAATTGCAGCGCGGGCCGGCGACGCAGACCGTCAGCAGGAGAAGCCGCCGGCCGCGCAGGCGGAGCAGCTCGCGGCCGCCCCGGCGCAGGACCAGGGGCAGGAGCAGGGCGGCGGTGACGGCGAAGCGCATCCATCCGGCGGCGGCCACCTCGAGGGATTGCACGACGAGGGCCAGGAGCACCGGCTGCGTCCCCCACTGGAAGACGGCGAGGCCGGCGAGGCACAGCCCGAGGGCGCGGCGGCCGCTCGGACTGTGCCAGGTCACCGCCACTTCTCGATCTCGACGAGGGCGGCGGCGATCCGCCGTCTCAGCTCCTCCGCGGATTCGGGCGTCCACTGGTAGAAGCCGCGTCCCGTCTTCGCCCCGAGCTCGCCGCGGGCAACCTTGTCCCGCAGCAGGGCGGGGACCTCCGGTCCTGCGGCGAGATGGGGGAGGAGGTGGCCGGCGATCGCGGCCACCAGGTCCCACCCGGCCAGCTCGAACACCTCGAAGATGCCTGCCGTCGACCAGCGGCGGCCGATGCTGTTGCTCAGGGCGTAGTCGACGTCGCGGGGGGCGGCGACCCCGTTCTCGACCAGCCAGAGGGCCTCGCGCAGGAGCGCGAACTGCAGTCGGTTGAGGACGAAGCCGGGAACCTGTCTGCGGACGACGATCGGGCGCTTGCCGGCGCGCTCGAGCAGCGAGCAGGCGGCCTGCAGGGCGGCGTCCGAGGTTGCGCTTGCCGGCACCACCTCCACCAGTGGAATGAGGTGGGGCGGGTTGGCGTAGTGGGTGACGAGAACCCGGTCGCGGCGTCCGGTCGCCGGGGCGAAGCTGTCCGGCATCAG
>JAPOZF010000254.1 GCA_026706165.1 Gemmatimonadota bacterium | reverse complement strand
CTCCTTCACCGCCGGCATCATCAGCCCCACCGTCACCCATCCCGACCACCGCCGCAGGGGGTACGCCACCCGCTGCCTGCGCGACTGCGTCCGCATCATGCAGGAGAACGGCTGGCCGGTGTCGGTGCTGTGGACGCAGCACGCCACCTTCCCCTTCTACCACCACTCCGGGTGGGAGGCGGTCGCCAACCAGGGGTGGGTGTACACCCTCGCCCCCGGCGACGCCGCGTCGTTCGAGCGGCGGGACTTCGAGACCGTCCCCTTCGATGCGGGGCACCCGGGGCACCTCGACGCCGTCATCCGCTTCCACGACGCCGAACCCTTGCGCGTCGCCCGCACCCGGGAGGAGTACGCCGCCCTGCTGACCCTCCCCAAGATCGAAACGAGGCTGGCCCTGGCCGGCGGTGAGGTGGCAGGCTATCTGTGCGCCGGCTCGGGAAGGAACAAGCCCGGTCTGATCGAGGCGGGCGGGGCTCCTGAAGCGGTGGAGGCCCTGGTGGCGGAGGCGGTGAGGGCAAACGCACCCGTGCAGGCCATTACGAACCTGAACCCCTCGGTACTGGACGACCTCCTGGCGGACCGGGCGGCGTCGACGCGGAAGCCGGTCGAGCTCGCCGCCGGGGTCGGACCCCAGATGATGCGGATCAACGACCTGGGACTGCTGCTGAGGAGCATCGGGAGCCACCTGCGCTCCCGGTCGGCCGGGCTCTCGGGGGCGGTCTCGCTGGAGTGCACGGACACCGGCGAGGCGGTCACCCTGGGGTTCCGCGACGGCGAGGTGCGCTTCCATCCCGCCCCGGATGCGGACAGGGTTGCCCTCGACGCGCGGCAGATGGTGCAGCTGGTCTTCGGCGGCCATCCCTCCTGCGAGCCGCTGGACCTGCCCGCGGGGGCGGCCGAGCTGTTGGGCAGGCTGTTTCCCTTCTACTTCCCCATCTGGGAGCTCGACCACTCGTAGCCGGCAGGCCCGAGGACGACCCGGCAATCATGGCATGGCCACCGAATCGATAGGTATAAAGTCGATCCGGCGGGCTGACGGATGAGGGGCGTCATCACTGCTCCGCGATCGCGCCCACTCTTTTATCGGGGCTGTCCTTCTGAGTAGAGGATTCTCTGAGCGCCCCTGTCAAATCCGCTGCGTGGGACATTCCGCCCAGGGGTTCACAAGGCATCATCCGCCTGTTGCCGGCAGACCGGGAACACATGGCAAGATGAGAACGTCGTTAGATTACAAAGCAGCGACGGTTGAAGACCGCCGATGGATAATCCGTCCCCCGCATTTCGCGCGCGGCCTTTTCCTTCAACCAGAAGAAACCAGGAGGTTTCCCATGCGCAGGATTTCCTTTCCCATCCTGTTCCTCGGTCTGCTCGTCCTTCCTCTCTCCGCCCAGGAAGAGGCCCTCATCGGCACCTGGGAGACGAGCTTCGTGGACGAGGAGGGCAACCCGGTCACAATGCGCCTTACCTTTCAGGAGGATGGGGGCTTCGAGCTGTATCAGATGATCGAGCTGGGAGAAGACTTCCGGGAGGTTGTCGAATCCACGGGAACACCCGTGGAGGCGATCGCTGTCCAGGGTACCGGCACCTACGGGGTCGACGGCGACAAGATATCGGTCGATATCACCGAGGTGGAGATGCTCGTCGGCGACCGACCATTCATCGAGGTCCTCACCGAGGTCGCCCGCGCCCTTGCCCGGGTTACAGCGGACTTGGGCGGAGTCTCCGAGGAGGACTACCCGGCCTTCGAGCAGGAATTCGTCGACGAGTTCCTCGCCGGAGTCGAAGAGGAGGATCTCGTCGCTGGATTCGAGGAGGAGGAGGTCACCTGGGCAATCGAGGGCGACACCCTCTCCATAACCTCGCCCACGGAGGACGGGGGAGAAGAAACCATGCAATTCCAGCGCCTCGACGCCGGCACTGCCGTGGCCGGGACGACCTGGGGCGGCCTGAAAGCGGACTTGCGCCGGTAACCCCGCGCCCCGTTCCGCCTGATTGATCCGGGCGGTGAACGTCCCTTGCCGGGCAGCTGCGGCAGCCGTGGTCGCCGTCCTGCTCGTCTTCGCAGCCGCTCCGGTTTCGGCACAGAGCCTGTCGTGGTCTCCGCAGGGAGACCGCTTGGTGTATGAAGTCGCTGAGGAGCTCCTCGTTGCGGACGCGTACACCCATCGGACTGTTGCCGCCCTGGGACCCGGACATGAC
>JAPOZF010000693.1 GCA_026706165.1 Gemmatimonadota bacterium | reverse complement strand
GGAAGACGACGACGTTGAAGGCTTCGCCGGTGGCGACGATGCCGTGCTGGCCGGACAGGCAGAGCAGCCAGGCGGCGTAGAAGAGGTTGCCGCGCATCCCGGGAAGCTCCCCGGCGATGCTCGCCGGCGCCCCGAGGACGACCACGGCGCCGATCAGCGACACCAGCAGGAGCACGAAGGCGTTGACGGCGTCGACGCGGTACTCGATCCCCCAGGGGGCGCTCCAGCTCCCGAGGGCGTAGCTGACCGGGCCGGACTGGAGCACCTCGGCGAGCAGGGCGCCGGCCATCCCCAGGGTCAGCCAGCTGACAAGGGCGGACAGCACCCATGCCGGGGCGCGCCGGCGCAGCAGCACGCAGAGCGGGGCAGAGACCAGCGGCAGGGCGATCAGCAGGATCGGGAGGTGGCCGAGCAATTGCTTTCCGGGGGGCCGCTGTCCGGGGGACGGCCGTCGGTCGGGGGATGGTCCAGGGCGGCGATCTCGTCCTCCTCCAGGGTGCCGTAGGCCTGGTGGATGCGGATGATCAGGGCGAGTCCGACCGCGGTCGTGGAGATACCGACGACGATGGCCGTCAGGATGAGGGCGTGGGGCAGGGGATTGGCGTACGCCGCCCCGTCGGCGGCGACGATCGGCGCCGTGCCGCCGGCGACCTTGCCCATGGTGATGTAGAGCAGGAACACCGAGGTCTGGAAGACCGTCAGCCCGATCACCTTCTTGACGAGGTTGTGCCGCGAGATCACGGTGTAGAGGCCGGTCATCATCAGGAAGATGACGGCCCAGTAGTTGTAGAGGCCGGACCAGCCGCTCACTGCTCCCGGCCCCTTCCTTCCGGCGACCTCCCGCAGAAGCAGTAGAACAGCGCCACCATCACCGCGGCGACCGTGATTCCGACTCCCAGTTCCACCAGCAGGATGCCGAGATGCTGCCCCTTCACCGGGTCGCTGCCGAGGACGTTGTAGTCGAGGAAGGCCCCCCCGAGCAGGATCCCCGCGACCCCGGTGCCGATGTAGAGGAGCACGCCGAAGGCGGCGCAGAACTCGACCAGGCGCGGCGGGAAGGCGCGGCGGACCCGGTCGATGCCGAACACCAGGCAGTGGAGGGCGAAGGCTGCGGCGAAGATCACCCCGGCCTGGAAGCCGCCCCCCGGCCCGAAGTCGCCGTGGAACTGCACGTAGAGGGCGAACAGCAGGATGAAGGGGATGAACAGCTTGGCGACGACGCGCAGGATCAGGTGGTCGCTCACGGCCCCTCCTTCCCGCGCCCGCCGAACCCCGCCCCGATCAGCAGCAGCAGGCCGATGCCGGCGGTGAAGATCACCGCGGTCTCCCCGAGGGTGTCGTAGCCGCGGTAGCTCGCCAGCACCGAGGTCACCATGTTCGGCACGCCGGTTTCGGCGGGGGACTCCTCGATGTAGCGGGGGCCGACGTGGGTGTGCACCGCCGAGGCGGGATCGCCGAAGCGGGGCATGTCGAGGGTGCCGTAGACCAGCAGCCCGCCCAGCGCCAGCACCGCGAGCAGCGGCCACGGGGACCAGAAGGCCGCGGCCTTCTCCTCCGTCCTGGTCAGGAGCAGGGTGCCGAGCATGATGACGGTCGTCACCCCGGCGCCGACGGCGACCTCGGTGAAGGCGACGTCGACGGCGTCGAGGATCACGAACATCCCGGCCGAGAGCAGGCTGAAGAAGCTGGCCACCATCGCCGCGGCGAACAGGTTGCGCAGGCGCAGGACGACGAGGGCGACGACCCCCATGAAGGCGAGCAGGCAGACGTTGAGCAGCTCGGTCACGGGGATTTTTCGCCGGCGTCGCCGGCCAGGGGCTCGAGGCCGGACAGGCGGGCGGCCTTGGCAATGGCGTGGGTGGCGGTCGGGCTCGACAGCCACAGGATCACGAGGATCAGGATCAGCTTGAAGGTGACCAGCGAGCCTTGGAACAGCTCCCCGGCGGCGATGGCACCGTCGAGGTACTGAAGCAGCAGGCCCCCCTCGTGGTAGACGGCCATGCCGGCGATCAGCAGCCCGGTCCCGAGGGTGTCGGTGATTCCGGCGCCGTGGGCGCGGGTGAAGAAGTCGGGGAGCCGCAGCAGGCCGATGCCGCCGACGGCGCAGAACAGCGACCCGGACAGCAGCAGGACCCAGCAGCAGGCGGCGACCGCCTCAGCCATGGCCGGCCTCTCCCGATACGGAGAAATCCCCCCGGTCGA
>JAPOZF010000382.1 GCA_026706165.1 Gemmatimonadota bacterium | reverse complement strand
CCTTCGGGTGATGAGAGAGGAAGAGCTGTTCAACAGCCTGGTCGCCGAGGTGCGGGAGAGGTACGCGGATCAGGTCCGCATCTTCGAGCCGGAACTCGGCGCCATGGAGCTTCCCGAGGGTGACCCGAAGCAGCTGGCAGCGCGGAAAAGCGTCTACGACCTCGGCATCGCCCACGCCCGGAAGGGCCGCACCGCCGAGGCTATCGAGGCTTTCCGGAGGGCCATCCGCATCGATTCGACGTTCCTACCTTCCTACCATGAGCTTGCCGTCGCGCACGCGGCCGCCGGAGACTACGAGGCCGCGTACGCCGAAATGGAAAACGCCGTTCGCGTGGACGGGGGAGGGTCCGCCTACACGCACCGCCTGTTGGCCTTTTTCTATTTCAACCAGGAACGCTACGAGGAGGCGGAGAAAGCCCTGTGGGAGGCCATCGAAGTCGATTCGAGCCGCGCCGAAGCGCGTTACGAGCTCGGAGTCCTGTACAACAAACAAGGACGGCCCGGGGAGGCTGAAAGTTCGCTCATGCGGGCTTTGAGGCTCGATCCTGCCTACAAGGAAGCGTGGAATGAGCTCGGCAGACTGTATACGAACGAAGGACGCCATGACGAGGCGGACAGGGCCCTGAAGCGGGCCGTGGCAATCGATTCGGCCTATGCGCAGGCATACTACAACCTGTCCCAACTGCGCTCCGCCCAGGGCCGGGCGGAGGACGCAACGGCCATGCTGGAGCGTTTCGAGAGCCTTTCCGGCAACCCGACAATGCAGGAACGGAGGATCGTGCCATGAGAATGCTGATATTCCTGACCGGGCTGCTCGCGGCGTTCGTTCTGTCCGACTGCGGCGGAAGAAAGCTGGTCGACAGCGGCGGAGGGGGTGACGACGAAATCCTGTTCCTGAACGAAACCCCCGGGAACGTCTACCGGATTGCGGTGGTGGGCACCACTGCGGACTTCACCCTCAGAGCCTCTTCCCGCAAGGCGGTAAAGGTTCCGGTCGAAGAAGACCATCCCGGCTACAACGTCAACATCGAGAAGATCGAGGGGGAGGTCGGCGAGGCGCGAAAAACCCTGTTCGGGGTCAAGCCGGGGGAGACGGTTCGCATTTCCTTCGAGGCGGGCACCACGAGCGGCGGGGAGCTGGGCGCGGGTCTGGTTTCCATCGAGGTCGTGTTCTGACAAAGGGGACCCCTACCACTGAAATCACCCCTTCCGCGAACCTGGTCGACCGGCTGACAAGGAGGACGAAACGGCTGTACCGGGAGTGCTCGGGCCGAACGTGGTGCGTCGCCTTGTTCCTGTTCTCGTTCGCCCTCCTCTGGCGCGCGCTCTACCTCCACCAGATGGCCGCCGGGAGCCCGTTTTTCGATGCGCCCATGGCGGACGCACAGGCCTTCTTCCAGCAGGCGGAACAGTTCGCTGCCACGTTCAGCCTGGGGGAGGAGCCGTTCACCGGGCCGCCGCTGTATCCCGCCTTCCTGGGCGTTCTTTACCGGCTCTTCGGAGCTGATTTTTTCGCCTTCCGCCTGATCCAGTTCACCCTGGGCGCGCTCAGCGTCGTACTGCTCTACCTGATCGGCCGGCGGGTATTTTCTCCGGGCGTCGGTCTGGCCGCCGGCGCCGCCGCCGCGGTGTACGGGCCGCTGATCTACTTCGAGGGGGAACTTCTGCCCCCGGGCGTGGCCATCCTCCTGAACCTGAGCCTCGTGCTCTTTCTGCTTCGCGCCGGTACCGTCAGCCGTCCCTGGTCCTGTCTTGCCGCCGGACTCCTGCTGGGAGTGGCCGGCCTCGCTGTTGCCCATGTGTTCCTCTTCGGCCTGGGGGTGGCCGGGTGGATACTCCAGCGCAGGGACCAGGGGCTGCCTGCCCGGCTCGGCCGCGTCCTGCTCCTGGCGCTGGGAGTGTTTCTCGTCATCGGCGGCACGACGTGGCGGAACTACCACAAGGGCGGGGACCTCGTCCTGCTCTCGTCGGACTCGGGGTTGAGTTTTTTCCTGGGCAACAACCCGGATCGGGAGCGAACGGCCGGGTTGGGACCGGGCGCTGAATGGGACGAGCTGATCCGGCAGCCGGTCCGGGAGGGATTGGAAAAACCATCGGAGCAGTCGGCCTTTTTCTGGCGGGCGGCGATCTCCTTCGCCAGGGAGGAGCCGGCAGCCTTCCTGCGGTCGCTGGCCGCCAAAGCCTTCCACTTCTGGCAGGGAGGC
>JAPOZF010000341.1 GCA_026706165.1 Gemmatimonadota bacterium | reverse complement strand
TCGCCGGCAAAGCGCTCGGACAGCCCGTCTGCCGGCTGCTCGGCGGCCAGCTCCACGACAGGGTCGTCGCCATGGCCTCGTTCATCTTCGACATGGAAGACGTCGACTGGACCCTCGACGAGTTCCGCTGGCTCAAATCGCAGGGCTACCGGGTTGTCAAGGCAGGTTGGGGCATGCGGCCGGAAGCCGTCTTCGGGCTGGACCGCAAGAAAGACATCGACATGATCCGCCGGGTGCGCGAAGTCATCGGCGACGATCTCGAGCTCGTCGTCGACACCCCGGGCGCGCGCAATCTCTGGGACCTCAATACCGCCATCCAGCGCTTCGGCGACCTCGAACCCTACCGCCTGCGCTGGATCGAGCAGCCCCTGCTGCCCTCCGACCTCGACGCCCACGCCCGGCTGCGCGACGCAACCACGACCCCGATCGGCACGGGCGAGGACGAATGGGACCTCGAAAGCTACCGCCGCCTGATCCATTCGGGGGGCGTCGACGTCGTCCAGATGGATCCGGGCCGCTGCCACGGCATCACCGGCTGCCGCCAGTACATCAGGCTGATCGAGGCGGAGAACCTGCAGTGGAGCGCCCACACCTGGAGCAGCGCCATCAACACCGCCGCCAGCCTGCACCTGATGGCCAACTCGACCCGCGGGGTCGCCCTCGACTTCAAACCGCACGAATCCCCGATGCAGCACGAGCTGGTCGCCGACCCCTGGGTGCAGGAAGCCGGCTGTCTCGCGGTTCGCGACCGACCCGGTCTCGGCGTCGAGGTCATCGAAGAGATCGTGGAGAAGTACCGCTTTGGAACCTAGACGCGCGCTGATCACCGGCGGGGCCGGCGGCTTCGGCCTGGGCACCGCCAGGGCCCTGCTCGCCCGGGGCGCCCAGGTCGCCATCGCCGATATTGACGGCGAGAAACTGCGGGCCGCGGCCAGCGAGCTGCACAGCGATCGCGTACTGCCCCTGGTGCTCGACGTCACCTCACGGGAATCGGTTCAACAGGCCGTGGACGCCTGCCGGACGCGCTTCGGGGGCCTGGACACCCTGGTCAATTCCGCCGGCGTCATCCACTTCGGCTCCCTCGAAGAAACCACCGAGGCGGACTGGGACCGGGTCATCGACATCGACCTCAAGGGGGTGTTCCTCTGCTGCCGGGCAGCGGCACCGCTCCTGCGGGAAAGCGGCCGGCGCGGCCGCATCGTCAACATCGGCTCCGACGTGTCCAGAATCGGCTTCCCGCTGATTGCCTCCTATTGCGCCGCCAAGTCCGGCGTCGTCGGCCTGAGCAGGGCGCTGGCAGGCGAGCTGGCTCCCGACGGCGTCACCGTCAACTGCGTCTGTCCGGTCGGCGTGTCGACCACCGGCATGGGCCGGGAGGTGCTCGCCTACAAGCAACGGACCACCGGCGCGGCGCCCGCGGAGATCCTTGCCGCGACTGCCGCGGACATCCCGCTCGGCCGCAACCCCACCGAGGAGGACGTCGTCAACGCCATTGTGTTCTTCCTCGCCGAGGGGTCGTCTTTTCTGACGGGAGTTGCGCTCGATGTCGACGGCGGTCTGCTCAGCACCTCGACCCTGCCCGGCGTCGGCGACGGTCCGTAAGGACATTCTGGTTTACTCACCTGCCGGGGCGGCTTTTCGAAGCAAGCGTCGAAGTTGACCGGCTCAGGGTGCTCCTCTAACGGGTGAGTTTCACCGGGCTCGACCATCTCCTTATCAGGGGACGGCGGCCGCCTGCATTCTGAAACTGACCTCTTTCAATTGCATTGGATTAATTTAGTTTATGGACTAAATTCATATCCATGAATTGATGGAGGTAAGGATGCCATGACCGGGACCCGCTTTTCCAATCCGTTTCGACCTGGTGCCGGCCACCCCCCGCCTTACCTGGCGGGGAGGCTGGCGGAGCGTCAGGAGTTTCTGAAGCTGCTCGGGCAGACCGCAATCCTGGAGAACATGGTTCTCACCGGACTGCGGGGAGTGGGCAAGACAGTCCTTCTCGACTCCTTCAAGCCGGAGGCAATCCGCCGCGGTTGGCTGTGGGTGGGGACCGATCTTTCCGAGTCGGCCAGTGTGAGCGAGGAAACCATGGCTGTGCGGTTATGCACCGATCTGGCCCCGGTCACCTCCGGCGTAGTGGTAGCCGTCGACGAGGTGCGCCGCGCGGGATTCGCTGCGGGGGTAGAAAAAATCCCGCGAACACTCG
>JAPOZF010000183.1 GCA_026706165.1 Gemmatimonadota bacterium | reverse complement strand
CTCCGGGAGGGGTACGTGGAAGCCCACTACAACCTCGGTGTAGTCTGCCAGTACGACAGCGAGGGGAAACTCTACGGTTCGAACGCCCGGATCGAGAAGGCGCTGGGGAGCTTCGAACGGGTCGTGGAGCTGGCGCCCGATCACGCCAGGGCATGGAGCAACATGGGAGGGATCCACTTTCACAGGAAGCGTTACGCCGAAGCGCGAGCGGCGTGGGAGCAGGCGCTGGTTGCCGACCCCGATCTGCGCTCGGCGCGGATCAACCTCGGCTACCTTGACGACAGGGGCTTGTGAGGAGGGTCTTGTCAGGAAACTGGCGACGGCCCCGGTTTTTTCAGCCGCGAAGCTGCTGCGATGCATGCATGCCCGGCGGCACCAGCCCGTTGGTATAGTTGCTCTTCAGGCGGGAGCAGGCTGCGGCCCGGCCGGGCTTTTCAACGGACTGCCATGGTACCTCATGGTATTTCTTCGGCGGGGGCAGCCACCTGGGGACCGACCGGGGCATACCGGTACATCCCGTAATGGGACTGGTAGAGGTTGAAGTCCCCGGTCCCGGTGACGATCTCCCACATGCGGGTGGCCATCTCCTCGGCCAGGGGCCCGGACGAAGGATCTCCGGCCAGGTTGCGAAGCTCGTGCGGATCTGACTCCAGGTCGTAGAGCTCGTCTTCGTCGAACCCGTTGAAGACGTACTTGCAGCGGTCCCGCCACAGAATCCTCTGGGTATAGTTGAAGCGCACGCCGTGGCACTCGGCGAAGGCTTCCTGCTCCCAGCCGGCCTTACCGTTGAGGCGCGGCACCAGGGAGCGCCCCTGACAGGGGAAGTCCTTTCCCAGCAGCAGCTCGACCAGCGTCGGGGCCAGGTCCATGGTGCTCACGACGTCCGCGGTCGTCCGCCCTTGCGGGAGCCCCGGTCCTTTCATGATCAGAGGCACTCGGTAGACCTCTTCGAACGGGGGAATGCCCTTCAACAGCAGGCGGTGGGCGCCCATGTAGTCTCCGTGGTCGGACAGGTAGACGATGAGGGTATCCTCCTCCTCGCCCGTTTCCGCGAGCGCCGCCATGAGCCGCCCAACCTGGTCGTCGATCATCGTACAGACGGCGTAGTAGCAGGCGGTTGCCCGAGCGAAGCACTGCCAATCCATGTCGCGCCACACACTCTGGGTACGCCTGTAGATCCCCGGCCTGTCCGCGAGGTCGTCCGCGAAGCTGGCCGGTCTGGGGATGGAGGCCGGATCGTACCGCTCGTAGAAGGATCCGGGCGCGACGTAGGGATCGTGCGGCCCCGGTACGCTGACATACAACGCCCAGGGGCGATGCGGCCGGCTGGCTGCTTCCTTCAGGAAATCGATGCCGCGCGAAAACAGGTAGTGCTCCATCGTCGCTTCAACCGGCTCGTCGGTGACGCCGTAAAGCAACAGGTCCCGGTAGCCTTTGTGGCGCGCGTAGTGCGAGTCCGCCAGCTCCGGCCTCACCTTCAAGCCCAGCCTTTGGCGATGTTCCTGGAATTTGCGTTGGTTCTCCGGTTCTCCCCGGACTTCGCAGGTGTCGAAACCGAAGTTCTCCAGGAGGTTGGTACGCTCGACGTGCCACTTGCCGAAATAACCCTGATGATAACCCGCCTCTTTGAGCCAGCGCGTCCAGAAGGACAGCCCTTCCCTGAGGTTTGCCCTGGGCGGCTCGGCGGTGTGGGTGCAATCCACGACGCCATGGCTGTGAGGCAACAGCCCGGTCAGGATGCTGGCACGGCTGGGGGAGCAGACCACGTTGGCCGAGTAGCACCGCTCGAAGCGAACCCCGGCCGCAGCCAGCGAATCCAGGTTTGGCGTCCGGCAGATCGACCCGGGGTGGACGGTGCCGGCCTGCTGCTGGTCCGATATGAGGAAAACCAGGTTCGGTGAACGCAACACTGCGCTCCTTCGCAATGGATGACAGCAAGATCGGGGGCGGCATCGCTGTCTGCAATCATTGCCGCCGGGCGGCAAAGGGAACCACAGTAGAATTGTTTCAGGACAACATCCCGATATGGACGGACAACCAGGTCAGCTGAACGTCGACGCCGCGACGGAAAGGTTCAGGGAATCGCGGAGAAGGCTCCATGCGGAAGATCCCCTTCTGCCCGCCTATCACTTCTCCCCGCCGGAAGGGTGGCTCAACGACCCCAACGGTCTCTGCTTCTGGCAGGGCAGGTACCACCTGTTCTACCAGTTCCGGCC
>JAPOZF010000246.1 GCA_026706165.1 Gemmatimonadota bacterium | reverse complement strand
GACGAAGTTCGCCAGCACCTCCCCCACGAACTCTTCGCAACGCTCATCCGTCATCGGGGCGATCTCCTATTTCTCCGGGCACTCCAGCTCGCGGCTCAGGAGGCGGGCGTTGATGCTGTAGTCGACGGGGATCTCGACGACGTGGACGCCGGGGTGGTAGAGACAGTGGCGCAGCACCGGCTCCAGCTCCTGCGTGTTCCGGATGCGGTGCCCGTGCGCCCCGTAGCTCTCGGCGTAGCGGACGAAATCCGGGTTGCCGTAGTCGAGCCCGAAATCCGGCAGCCCCATGTCCTCCTGCTTCCACTTGATCATTCCGTAGGCGTCGTCCTTGAGGACGAGGACGACGAGGTTCAGGCCGAGGCGGACCGCGGTCTCCAGCTCCTGGGAGTTCATCATGAAGCCGCCGTCGCCGCAGACCGCCATCACTTTCTCGTCGGGGTCGCAGATCTTGGCCGCCATCGCCGAGGGCAGGCCGGCCCCCATGGTCGCCAGCGAGTTGTCGAGGAGCACGGTGTTGGGGGCGTGCGCCTGGTAGTTGAGGGCGAACCAGATCTTGTACACGCCGTTGTCGAGGGCGAGGATGCCGGTGTCGGGCATCACCGCGCGCACCGCCGAGACCAGCCGCGGCGTCAGCACCGGGAAGGAGTCGTCGTCCTCCCCCTCCCGCAGCCGCGCCTCGGCGTACTTCTTGACCCTGGCGAAGTAGTCGAAATCCCAGGTGTCCTGCCGCTCGAGCCGCTGCATGATCTGCCACAGGCTGTTGCCGATGTCCCCGATCACCTCGTGGCCGGGGAAGTAGACGGGGTCGAAGGAGGCGGAGGAAAAGTTGATGTGGATGACCTCGAAGCCTCCGTGCCGCATGAAGAACGGCGGCTTCTCGACGACGTCGTGGCCGGCGTTGATGATCAGGTCGGCGTGCTCGATGGCGCAGTGCAGGTAGTCGTTGGCCGACAGCGCCGCGTTGCCGAGATACAGGGGGTGGCGCTCGTCGACCACCCCCTTTCCCATCTGCGTGCTGAAGAACGGCATGCCGGTCTTGTCGATGAACTGCGACAGCATGCGGGAAGTGCGCTTGCGGTTGGTGCCGGCGCCGGTGACCAGCAGCGGGCGCCTGGCCGCGGCGATCATCTCGACGGCCCGGGCGACCGCCTTTTCCTCGGCGATCGGCCGCCGCGGCCGCTCCTGGGGATACAGGGGCACGTCGACCTCCTCGTCGGCGATGTCCTCGGGCAGCTCGAGGTGAACGGCGCCGGGGCGTTCTTCCTCGGCGACCCGGAAGGCCTTGCGCACCGTGGAGGGTATCAGCGGGCTGCTGACGATCTGGTGGGTGTACTTGGTTAGGGGCCGCATCATCTCGACGACGTCGACGATCTGGAACTGCCCCTGCTTGCTGGTCTTAATCGGCTTCTGCCCGGTGATCATCATCATCGGCATCGCCCCGAGCTGGGCGTAGGCCGCGGCGGTGACGAGGTTGGTCGCCCCCGGCCCCAGGGTCGACAGGCAGACTCCGGTCTTGCCGGTCAGCCGGCCCCGGGTCGCCGCCATGAAACCGGCCCCCTGCTCGTGGCGCGTCAGGATGAGCCGGATGCTGCTGGATTTCCGCAGGGAATCGAGCAGGTCGAGGTTCTCCTCACCCGGGATGCCGAACACGAACTGGACGCCCTCGGCCTCGAGGGCCTTCACGAACAAGTCCGAAGCTTTCATCGTTTGCTGCTTTCTCCTTCAGGTGCCCGGCTCGAGGTCGACCCCGAGCTCTTCCGCGCAGGCGGCGATCTGCCGCCAAGTCTCCTCGTCCACCGCGATCTCCTCGCCGCGGCCGGCGCTCTGCCGGCGCTCGATTTCCCCGGGGATCAGCACCTCCTCGAAGCCGGCCATCGGCGGCGTCGACTTCAGGTATCGGACGAAGCCGTCGACTTCGGCGGCGAATTCCCCGAAAGGCAGGAACTGGCCCACGTCGAGGGCGAGCAGGAAACAGCCGTTGCCCAGCCGCGCCCGCGGGTGCCCGGTGGTACCGGCGCCGCTGAGAGCGCCCCCGAGCAGGTCGACGATCACCCCGAGCCCGTACCCCTTGTGGCCGGCCGACCCCCCGAAGGGGAGGATGGTTCCGCGCGGCTCGGTGTAGAGGTCCGCCGGGTCGTTCGTCGGTTTTCCGTCGCGGTCGAGCATCCACCCGTCCGGGACCGGCTCGCCGCTGTTGAGCTTGACCCTGACCTTGCC
>JAPOZF010000328.1 GCA_026706165.1 Gemmatimonadota bacterium | reverse complement strand
GACCTACCAGACCGCCGGCGCCGAGCTGACCGCCGATTTCAACCTCTTTTCCCTGCAGGTTCCCCTGGATATGGGCCTGCGCTGCACCCGCCGTTTCGAAGAGGGGGACTGGCACTTCGGAGCGGTGGTGAATCTTCCCGGTTCTTCCGGTTTCGCCGGCAGCGTGCCTTCGGGATTCACCCCCTGACCGGTGATCCGGCGCCTCCGGGCCGAGCCGTTCAGACCGGCTCGAGCGTGGATCCCCGCAGCGCCGTGCCGGAACCCCGCTTTTCCATGAGCCCATCGCAGCCCGAACACCACACCGCCATCATCGTCGGCGGCGGACCCGCCGGTCTGGCGCTGGCCGTCGTGCTCGGGGGCTGGCACCCGCACTTTCGGGAAAGCCCGATCCTGCGGCAGCGGTACCCGCAGCTGGCAGATTTCCTGGCCCGGACCGGGGGGACGCTGCTGGGAATGGACTTCCGCAGCCTCGCCTCGCAGCTGGCCCCCGTCGACCTGTTCCGCATCCTCCACCACCCGAGGCAGCTGTTCGAGAACCTCGGCCAGATCGCCATGGAGTTCCGGCCCGGTCCCGCCCTCGACTACCTGCTGATAACCCAGGAGGAAGTTGGCGGGGTGTGGAACAAGGTCCCGCAGAACCTGCTGACCCTGTCGCCGGGGCAGTGGATGGAGCTCGCCTTCTATCCCCTGGCGCAGCACGTCGAGGAGCGGTCCGTCGACCTCGTCGACGTCAACGACCTGATCCTCAAGCGCCACCTCGTCGACTACTACCGGGCGATTCCCGAACGCTTCGGACAGGAGCCCCGCATGCGCACCAACGAGCGCGTCGAGCGCATCGAGCCGGACGAGGAGGGGTTCCTGCTGACGACGCGGGACGTCTCCGGCTGGCACCGCCGGCGGCAGGCCCTGGGCACCAGGTCGGCCCCGGTGCCGCAGCCGTTCGAGGATCCCGGAAGCGGCGAGCTGCGCCGCTACACCTGCCGCTACCTCGTCTACGCCGCCGGGCAGCGGTGCATCCTGCGGCGGCTCGGGGTCCCGGGGGAAGAGCTGCCCGGGGTGCACTGTTACTACGACAGGGCGGAGGATTTCCCCGGGGAGCGGGTGCTCGTGATCGGCGGCGGCCGCTCCGCCGACTGGGCGGCGACCGAGCTGCACGACGCCGGCAGAAAGGTCTGCTACGCGATGCGGCAGCCCCGGGAGCGGCACTGGCGGCTGATCGGCGACAGCCGCGGCGGCCTTCCCTACTACGCCCGCATCGCCGAAATAATGGAGGGGGACCGGGGGCGGTTCGAAACGCTCTACGAAACGCGGGCGACGAAATTCGCACCGTCGGGAGAAGCGATCCTTGCGACCCTGGCCGGCAACGGCTCCGGGCGCCGCATCGAGGTCGATCACGTCGTCAAGGAGATCGGCGGCTGGCCGGACTACTCGGTGTTCCAGGGATTCCCGCCGCTGCGCCTGTTCGAGAAGCACGACCCGTACCGGTTCCAGGTGCACCAGATGCGCACGCACCCCCACAACTACGAGTCGATCGACGTCCCCGACCTGTACGCCGGCGGCTACCTCGCCCAGGACATCGGGCTGGTGGTGATCGCCATGCACGGAACGACCTACGCCATAGCGGGAGACATCCTGCAGAAGGAGAGGATGATACCATGATCGTCGACGTCCACACCCATCCGCCGCTCTACAAGGACCCGCTCACCGGGGCGCCTGACCAGTACAACCACGTCTGGCGTCCCGACCGGCCGGTCAAGGTCACAACCTGCTGGGACGACTACCTCGAAGCGCAGGAGCCGGCGGAGAAGTCGATCGTCTTCAGCATCGCCACCAATCCGGGAGGAGAGCAGCCGCGCCTGCCCGGACTGGATGTGCCCGAGCAGGAGCCCTGGTACCGGGGCAACCTCAACGACGGCATCGCCGCCTTCGTCGCCGCCCACCCGGAGCGCCTGATCGGCTTCATGACCCTGCACCCGTACGACCCGGGCGCGCTCGAGGAGCTGGAGCGCTGCCACGGCGACCTCGGCCTCGCCGGCGTCAAGCAGGGGGCCAACTACCAGAACTTCGACCCGTTCGACCCGCGCGCCCTGGCGATCTACGCCGAGGCCGAGAGACGGGGCCTGCCGCTGATGCTGCACCAGGGGACCTCGCCGATCCGCGACGCCCCGATCCGCTACGCCCACCCGCTGCTCATCGACGAGCTGGCCACCCGCTACCCG
>JAPOZF010000787.1 GCA_026706165.1 Gemmatimonadota bacterium | reverse complement strand
ACCACAACGTGCGCGAGGGGTTTCACGCCCTGTACCCGCTGGTGAAGTACCGCAGCTCGGGGCGGGCCCGGGAACTGGCCGAGGCGAGCATCGCCGCGGTTCTCGAGTACTTCGTTCCCCGGGGCCGCTGGGATGCCGGGCGCATGGAGCGGGAGCACGGGGTGCAGGTCGACGACGACCGCACCGTCGTCGAGGGGGTCGGCCGCTGCATCGGCCCGCTGGTCAAGTACTTCCGCGTCACCGGGTCCGGCCAGGCCCTGGAGCTGGCGGGCGCCCTGAAGGAAAAGCTGGTCTCCGAGGTCTACCTCGAGGACGGCTCCTACGACAAGGAGCGCTTCGGCCCCCACGTGCACTCGACGACCTGCGTGATGTCGTCGCTGGCCCAGCTCGCCGACCTGACCCGGGACCGCTCCCTGCTCGGGCGGGTGAAGGCGTTCTTCGACAACGGGCTGTGGGAGCTGCGGGACGAGACCGGCTGGTCGATCGAGTCGGCGCGCTTCGACGAGTCACGCGCCGACGAGGGGGAGATGAACAACACCGGGGACATCCTCGAGACCGCCCTGATCCTCGGGCGCTGGGGGTACAGCGAGTACTACCAGGACGCCGAGCGGATCCTCCGCTGCCACCTGCTGCCCTCGCAGCTCAGGGACGTCTCCTGGATCCGCGACCCGGAGAACCCGGACGGGTCCGACCACCTGCGCGACGTGCGCAACCGCATCCGCGGCTCCTGGGGCTTCCCGGCTCCGTACGGCCACGAGCCGATCGGCAACCGGTTCCTGCGCTTCAACACGGACGTGGTCGGCGGCTCGACAGGGTCGCTGTGCGAGGCCCTGCGGGAGGCGGTGCGCTTCGATGAGTCCGGCCACCGGGTCAACCTGCTGTTCGACCACGAGAACGGCCAAGTCCGGGTGAAGTCCCCGTACACGCATGGCAGCCTCTCGGTGCGCGTGAAGAAGCCGGCCCCCCTGTTCGTCCGCATCCCCTCCCGGGTGAGCCGGGAGGAGGTGCGGGTCGAGGGGATCGCTGGGAAGCCGGGGTGGTCGAACGGCTACCTGCTGATCGCCGAGCCCCCGGTCAACCGCGAGATCGCCATCGATTTCCCGCTGGCCGAGGAGGAGATCGAGATGAAGCACCGCACCCGCGACATCCGCGTGCGCCTGCGGGGGGACGAGGTCGCGGCGATGGACAGCTTCGGAGCGGACGTCACCTTCTTCGACGAGTTCGGATAGTCAACATTGGGTAAGGGCGAGGTCATGCCAGGTACTGAAGTGATGACATTCCCACCCGCCAGAGCTTATCGAGATCCTTACCGCGCCTGCCCGCCCGCTTGAGGTCCCTTTCGAATCGGGTCGTGGTGAGAAGGCGCATGCATCATCGATGTCCGGCTTTGAGAGCCTTCAGGTCGGCGTATTCGGTCAACCCCTCTCCGGCTCGTGCCTCGCGCATCGCCTCGAGAGTCTCGGCATTGGGAATCCGGACCTCGAACGGCAACCCCCGATGCAGGGTCACCTGGGTGTAGAACAGGGTGATCGCCTCGGTGGGGGACAGGCCCAGCTCCGAGAAGACCTCCTCTGCAAGGTGCTTCAACTCCGGTTCTACGCGTGCACGGATCGTTTCAGTTTTTGCCATGGTTTCCTCCGTCCTTCCCAACGGACGGAATGTGTCACAAACGGGGAACAAAAGCAATCCCGGTTGCACGGAAAACCTTGCCGGCACCGAGGTGGCAGCGCCGAGGTGGCGGAAAGCAATCTTCCTGCAGCGAGCGCCTCAGGCGAGGAAGTCGCGCACGATCTCGGCGTACCCCTCGGTGTAGTCCTGCTCGACGTAGAAGGCCCCGAGGTACTCCAGCGGCTCCAGCCCCGACAGGTCGTACACCGGCACCGGCTCGAAGCGCACCACGCCGTCCCCCTTGCGGCGGACGTGGACGGTCACGTCGCTGCTCGCCCCGGCCCCGTCGATCAGCTGCAGCACGTCGCACCCGGCCCCGTCCGCCCTCGGGATCGCCTTGAGCCGCCAGGAAGGGGAGAGGTCGGGCATCTCTTCCGGGGCCGCCTCGCAATGCATGGTCGAGCGGATGGAGAGGGCGTTGCCGCCGCCGACGAAGGTGTCGGTCACCATCACCCGCTCATCCATGCGGACCTCGAGGTCGGCGTACACCTTGGGGGTGCCGTAGATCTCCCGCCCCGCCGGGATGCTGCTGCGCGAGTTGAGGAAGACGACC
>JAPOZF010000597.1 GCA_026706165.1 Gemmatimonadota bacterium | reverse complement strand
CATGCTGCTCGCGAAGGTACTCCGAAGCTTGCCCGGGTCACCTGCCTCGATCGCACGGAGAAAAGCGCGGCTGATCTGCTCTGTCGTGTCTACGGGAGGGGCTGCCGGAAGTGGATGGCGCACCGCTTCCAGCGGCGGTGTCCGCTCCGGCGGGTACGGTCCATCGTAGTAATATGCAACCGGTTCATCTCCCTCGAACTTCAGATGCCCGTGCGTCCAGAGTATGCTTTCATAGCCGTCGCCATAGTACGTCCTGCGCAGACGGGACAGGATGAGATTGGCGATGCAGCGGCTCTCGAATCCGTACCTCACGCTGTAGGCATACGGATTATCCCCTCCATCGACGACGTCCGACGCATCGCGGTGGACGTAATCCGCCTCGACCCAGGAGATGTCACCGAACCAGTAGCGCATCAGGTCTGTCTGGTGAATCCCCCCCTCCACGACGGACGCCCCGGACCACTCGTAGTTTGCCGTCCAGACACGATTGGCGGGGCCGCCCAAGGTTTCGGTTTTAGTGTGCTTGGTTGAATGGTCTTCGAGGGCGCCATTTCCTACAGTGGTGACCATGACCGGCTTCTTGTCCGCGAGGAATTCCTTGACGGCTTCAAAACGCGAGTCGTAGCGCTGCTGGAATCCAGCGGTGGAGATGACGCCGTTTTCCTGTATTGCCCGTTCCATGTCGATGGCCTCGTTCAGGTACAGGCTCATCGGCTTCTCCGCGAAACTGTGTACCCCGCCATTCGCCGCCTGAATGAGCTCGCCGTTGTGGACTCCGGGAGGAAGGGCAAAATAGATTGCATCCAGCGGCAGTTCCTCGAGGGTCTTCCAAAAATCTGTCGAGGTATGGATCCCCTCGATGTGAAACCCATCCACGTAACTCCGGATTTTCCCCTCTGCGAGATTGTCCTCGAAGGCGTCGATCAGCGCTGCAATCCGGACAAGCCCTTCGCCCTGAAGCCGCCACAGGGCGCTCAAGTGCTGAAGTCCACGTTGTCAGAGACCGATAATTGCAACGCGGGTTGGTTGACTCATGGAGGTCCGACTACCCCTTCTCCGGCTCTACGATACAGAAGCCGGCACCCTGCGGATCCCGGGCTACCACCATTCGTCCGAACCCGGAAATCTCCTCCGGCTCAGCCAACAACCGCCCTCCGTGCCTGTGCACATGACCCGCGGATTCGTCGAAATTTCCGACCCGGAAATACACGTACCACTCGGACGCGACCCCTTCTTCGATCATCCGGTCCGGCATCTGCATTACCCCGCCAACACTTTTTTCTCCTACCAACAACGTCGAATACGGCGCCGATTGTTCCTCGGTCGAGGTCGCAGTCTCGACACCGAAAACCTCCTCGAAAAACCGGACCGACGCCGCGCGATCCGTGCTCAGATGCTCCGACCAGGCAAACGCGCCTGCCGCCGACATGACTCCGCATCCGGCGAACTCGCCGGGCTGCCAAAGCGTCGTCGCACAACCAGTCGGGTCCGCGATCACCGCCACCCGGCCGGCGCGATCGACGTCCCTCGAACCAGCCAGCACGGACCCGCCATTCGCCGTCACCCGCTCGAGGACGGCGTCGACGTCATCCACCGAAACGTGAACGTTCCACTTCGCCGCCCCGTCCGGACGAATCTGCCCGGAGCCCGATTCATAAATCGCCGCCGCCGCCGACCCGGCCAACATCGCCATCGAATACACCCCGATGCCCATCTCCCCCATCTCCTCGTCCGCATACTCCCAACCGAACAACCCGGCGTAGAACGGTTTCGCCCCAACCAGATCAGTCGTCGCCAGATCAACCCAGCACGGGGTCCCGTGCCGGTACTTGTCAGCCATTGGCCACCAGTGCGCCCACGGGCCCTGCTACCCAGGCGGGCATTACGGCACGCAGGGAGTGAGGAGGAATCATTCCGTTTGGTCGGCAAGATGGCAAGGCAAGCTGGATCTCATTCTGGACGGCTTCCCGTGATCTGTATGCCTGTAGTGTACCTGGATGGACTAAAAAAGCAAATCGGCCTCCGAGTGAATTCGGACCTCTTCGGCAAGGACGGCGACAAACTTTAATTATTGGAAGGCGAGGATACGGCGGAAAGGGGGAACGAAGAGGTCGGGGAGCAAAAGACGCGGGTCCCCACCAGAAGTAAACGGACCCGTTCATTGAGAGGATCGACATGCTCGAGGCGGGAGTACCCGCTGCCTTGCCGGAGTGTGGTGGGATC
>JAPOZF010000682.1 GCA_026706165.1 Gemmatimonadota bacterium | reverse complement strand
GGCAGGCTGCCGCCGACCTTCCAGGTCTCGCCGCGGTCGTCGCTGTAGAAGACGTGCGAGTGCTGGGCGTGGTTGATGCCGCCGTGCTCGAAGTAGTCGAGGAAGGGCTCGACCCGTTCGCTGTGGTCGCAGGGGATGAGGATGCGGCCCCTGTGCGGCTCCCGCTGCTTCTGGATTCCCGCCCCCGGACCGCAGGCGTAGAACCCCCAGCCGGGGCGCCTCACCTGTTCGGTGATGTCGCGCGGCGGCGACCAGGTGGCCCCGTCGTCGTGGTAGTCGCTGTGGATGGCCTTGACCTGATTGTCGTTGGCGAACACCCCGTCGCGGACCTTCTCCCGCTCCTGGTGGTTGTAGGTCAGCCAGATGGCCCCGGAGACCCGGTCGACGACGGCGCAGGGGTTGGTGATCTGCTTTCCCCGGGGAGACTCGGCCAGCAGCTGCAGGCCGCCCCAGGTGCGGCCGTTGTCGAAGCTGCGCTTGAGGACGATGTGGGAGGTGTAGCGCTCCTGCGGGGTCTTGCGGTTCTCCCGCCACGCCGACTCGCAGAAGGCGAGGAGGGTCCCCTTTCTGCTGGTGACGATGGAGGGGACCCCGTACTCGTCGAACCCCTCCTCCCCGTCGACGAAGACGTCGGTCTCGAAATGTCCCTCGGTCGCGCTCATGGAATCGATCCTTTCAGTTGGTGCCGTGGCAGCCGTCCCGGGGTCGTGCGGAACATCGGGCAAAATACAACCTGATCGGGACGACTCCGACAGTCAGTGCGCCCGGCGACTCCGGCGCGCCCCTCGCATCGTCAGCAGCCGGAAGGGAAAACGGTCGAGGGTTCGTTCCCGCCGCTTTCATGCGCTCAGGCTCGACCGTTCCGTACAGGTGAGGCGGTCAGCTTGAGGGCGCCCCCGATCTCGACCTCGATGTCGAGACTGGCGGCGCCGTTGTCGACGGGAAGCTGCAGGCTCTTCCGCTCCTCGAGGAAGCGGTCGCGAACCCCTGCCTTCAGCCGCCGGGCCTGCCACCCCTCCAGCCGGCAGCAGAGCCGCCCCCGGCTGCTGCCGTTGAGGATCCACAGGCGCCGCACCTGCGGCGGCAGCTCGAAAACCCCGGGTGCATCCGGCGTGAAAATGCCCCAGACGGCTTCCTCTCCCTTGTGGACCGAGAACAGCGAGTGGTGGGCATCGGCCCCCAGAACCCGGTGGCGGCCGAACAGCAGCAGGTCCCGGTGCTCGCGGTACCACCCGAGCCAGGCGCGCACCGCGCGCCGGTGCTCCTCCGGCAGGGCGCGCAGGTCCATCGACAGCATGGGGACGGCGCTGGTCACCAGGCTGGCCATGAAGCGGGCGACGTTCTCCACCGGCTCCTCGGGCAGCCAGTAGGCCGGGTCGGTGTGCGGGGCGACGTTCCCTTCCCTGCCCGCGTCCGGATCGAGGATGCAGCTTCTCAAACGGGTGCACATGCGGCGGATATGGTCGCCGTCGAATGGGGCGTCCTGGGCGCGGTGGCTGGTGGCGAAGGGGCGCGTCGCCAGGGTCGAGTAGTTCATGCGGAACTCGATCAGGGCGTCGGGGCGAACCTCCGTGATCGAGCGGTGTATCCCCGCGAGCAGCTCCCGCACCGCTTCGCCATACTCCTCGATGTCGTGGCGGTGTGCCCCCTGGCAGGGCAGGGCGGCGCGCTCCATCAGGGGATCGATGAAGTCGATCTTGAGGCCGTCGACGGGGTAGGTGCGCAGCAGGTGGCCGACCATGCGCGCCGCGTAGGCGCGCACCCGCGGGCTGCGCGGGCAGAGGAACTGCTCGGGGCTCTCCTGCCCCTGCGGGTGAAACAGGTGCCCGGCGACGAACGGCTCCCCGGCGATCTCGCCGAGGCGGAAGACCGGCGCGCACCAGAGCAGGATTTTCAGGCCGGCCTCGTTCACCTGGCGGGCGAGCCCGCCCATGTCGGGGAACTTGCTCTCGTCGGCAATGTAGTGCCCGGTCTCCCCGTCGAAGTGGTCGCGCACGAACCAGCCGTCGTCGACGATGATCGACCCGAACCCCCAGTCCCTCAGCAGGGGCGCCATGCCGAGGATGTAGGCGGCGTCGACGTTCCCCTTGATCCCGTACCAGGAGCACCAGACCGGGTCCCAGGCCGCGGCCGGAGCCCCGGCGATCCGCACGCGGTGGAAGCGGTCGTGCTCGCGGGCGAAGGCGCGCACCGCGTCGAAGAGGTGGCGCGGGACACGAGACAG
>JAPOZF010000669.1 GCA_026706165.1 Gemmatimonadota bacterium | reverse complement strand
CTCATGACCGGCAGCAGGTTGTAGGTCTGGAAGATGTACCCCAACTCGAAGCATCGGACCGCGGCCAGCTGCTGCGGCGACAGGGATGCGAGATTGACGCCTTCTATCAGCACCTGCCCCGAGGTCGGGGTCTGCAAGGCTCCGATCTGGTTGAACAAGGTGCTCTTGCCGGATCCCGACGGCCCCATTATGGCGAAGAACTCGTTTTCGAACACCTGCAGGGTGAGTCCCCTCAGTGCGTGCACATGGGTGGATTCGTCACGATTCCTGGCATTGTACACCATCGTCACATCTTGAACGTCGACGATTATCCGACCATTCCTACTCGCCATGAGCCTGTTGTTTCCGGTTGTATTTCTGGGGATTGCGAAAAATAACCGCAGGGTGAAGCCGCTGGGGAAGCGGCCCCAATGTACTCCCCGGAACTTGCATCGTCAATCACGGAAAAACCAATGCGGCACCGGGAAAAACACCTTCTTCAACCGGGATGGTACCTTGCAGGAACGGATTGTCATCCGGCCGCTTTTTCCCGCAGACGACTGATTTCGTCCCGAAGCTGAGCGGCTTTTTCGAACTCGAGCGCCGCAGCGGCCTCGGCCATCCGTTTCTCCAGTTCGGCAAGGAGCTCACGGGTATCTCCCGCACTTGCGGAACCATGGCCGGCAGCGAGCTCCCCCACGGCTTCGGTCTTGTCTTCGCGCGCGTGCTCGAGGACCGAGGTCGTCTGCAGAATATCCTCCGCAGAGCGCAGGATCGTCTGCGGCACGATGCCGTGTTCCTCGTTGAACTCCTGCTGCAAGCGCCGGCGGCGACCGGTTTCGGCCATGGTGCGCTGCATCGATCCGGTCATTTTGTCGGCGTAGAAGATCACCAGTCCGGCGGCGTTTCGCGCCGCCCGCCCCACGGTCTGAATAAGAGACTGCTCGGAGCGCAGGAATCCCTCCTTGTCGGCGTCGAGAATGGCGACAAGCGAAACCTCGGGCAGATCGAGGCCCTCCCGCAGCAGGTTGATCCCCACGAGCACGTCGAACTCCCCAAGGCGCAGGTCCCGCAGGATGCTGACGCGGTCCAGGGTATCGACCTCGGAGTGCAGGTAGCGGACCCGAAAGCCGTTCTGATCGAGGTACTCTGTCAGACGCTCCGCCATCCTTTTGGTCAAGGTCGTGACCAGCACTCTCTCCTTCCGCTCCGCCCGACCCCGGATCTCCTCCATGAGGTCGTCGACCTGGTTTCCCAGTGGACGCACCTCGATCTCCGGGTCGACGAGACCGGTGGGCCGAATCACCTGCTCGACTACAACCCCGCCCGACCGCTCCAGCTCGTACGGACCCGGGGTCGCCGACACGAAGACCGCGTCGCCGACCCTGTCCTCGAACTCCTCGAAGTAGAGTGGCCGGTTGTCGTACGCGGAGGGCAGACGGAAACCGTGCTCGACCAGCATGTCCTTGCGCGAACGGTCCCCCCGCCACATTCCGCGAATCTGCGGAATCGTCATGTGCGATTCGTCGATCAGCAGGAGATAGTCCCCGGGGAAGTAGTCCATCAACACGTACGGCGCCTGACCGGGCTCGCGACCGTCCATGTAGCGGCTGTAGTTCTCGATCCCCGGGCAGGTGCCGATCTCGCGGATCATCTCGACGTCGTACTTGGTTCGCGTCTCGAGGCGGTGTGCTTCGAGGAGTCTGTCCTCCGTTCGCAGGTCGAGGAGGCGGCCTTCGAGCTCGTGCAGGATTCCCTCGCAGGCCCGCTCGATCTTGTCCTCGTCGGTGACGTACGCCTTGGCGGGGTAGAAGGTCGCCTCTTCCTTTTTTTCCCGCGTCGTGCCCGACATGGCGTCGACCACGGCAATCGCCTCCACCTCGTCGCCGAACAGCTCGATGCGGACCGCCCGCTCCTCGACTGCCGGGACGACCTCGATGATGTCCCCGCGTACCCGGAAGTGTCCGCGCTTGAGCTCGAGATCGTTGCGGCTGTAATAGATGTCGATCAGGCGGCGCAGGATCTCGTCCCGTTCCACCCGGTCCCCCACCCGCAGGGTCAGCTTCTGTTCCCGGAACTCCACCGGCGATCCCAAGCCGAAGATGCAGGAAACGGTCGCCACGATAACGACGTCGCGCCGCTCGAGCAGGGAGGTCATCGCCCGCAGCCGCAGACGGTCGATCTCCTCGTTGAGGTCGACTTCCTTCTCGATGTAGGTGTCGGTGGCCGGGCGGTACGCTTCCGGCTGGT
>JAPOZF010000496.1 GCA_026706165.1 Gemmatimonadota bacterium | reverse complement strand
GGAAATCCCCGCCGAGATCGAGGAAGACCGCCCATCGGTTCCCCGCGAGGGTGCTGAACGCTTCCGGAGGGACCGCCGGCCAGATGTAGGCCGTAGTCGGATCCTTGTCGATCATTTTGGCGGCGACCTCTCCCCAGCGGAACCTGAGATCGGTTCCGGCCACGAATCCGTCCCTGTCCAACAACGTCGCGGCGATGTCCTCGTCCTCGTCGAAGTAGTTGGGCTGCAGGGAGCCGGCCTGAATCGAGTCCATTTCGACCGCTTCCAACAGCTGGGCAACCGACCAGTCGATCTCCACGTAGTCGAGCCCGAGGCCTTCGAGGCTGTCCTTTTCCGCGGCGGTAAAGGGTGTGCCGACACGGTAGAGGACCGCCCCCGGGATGTCGCGCACGCTCAGGAAAAGGAGGATGACGGCAAGCAGAAAGAGTGATGGCATTGTCGTTCTCCTAGGTCGGCGTCAATACGCCCTGTGCACTAATCGAGGGACGGGGTTGTTCTTTCCCGACTTTTCGACGGCGTCCAGTCCGATGGGTACCAGGTAGATGCCCGGGGGAGAAGCTCTCCAAGCCCCGGCCGGGAGCTGTCGGGAGAAGGCAGGCGAGAAGGCAGCTGAGCGCGGTTCCCATGGGGCAGCCTTGCGGAGCACGTGTCGGTCCTGCCCGGTGCAGGGAACTTTGAGCAGGACGGAATGCGGGGAGCCTGTCGCGACGCCATTCCACCGGAACGAATGCGGCGGAACAGGCGTTTGCCGTAAGTATACGGTATTTTGGGGGCGATCAGAACAATGCGCACGGACGCTCCCGTCCGACTGCTGCGAGGAGATCGATAGAATGGTCGACAGGTCGATGAGGGGGCTGTTCCCGATCCTGGCGATGCCGTTCGACGACAGGGACGACATCGACGTCGAGGACCTGCAGCGGGAGGTGGATTTCGCCATCGACGCCGGGGTCGACGGTCTCGGGATCGCCTTCGGCAGCGAGGTCAACAGGTTGTCCGAGGCGGAACGCGACCTGGCGGCCCGGACCGTGATCGCGCAGGCCGCGGGAAGGGTGCCGGTCGTGGTCAATACCGGGGCCGAGTCGACCCGGGTGGCGGTCGAGTACAGCCGCCGCGCCGAGGAGCTCGGGGCGGACGCGGTAATGGCAGTGCCGCCAGCCGCCGCCGGTGGCGGCGATCCGGTCGTCGAATACTTCCGCGCCATCGGGGAAGCGCTGAAGGTCCCGGTCTTCATCCAGGACGCCGGAGCCGCAGGGGTCGCCCCGGCGCTGATGGCCCGCATCGCCAGGGAATCGGAGAACGTCTGCTACGCCAAGGTGGAGACGCCCCCGACGCCGCCGCGGATCGCCGAGACCGTGGCCGCGGCCGGCGACGGCCTGATCGTCCTCGGAGGCATGAGCGGCGCCTTCCTGATCGAGGAGATGCGCCGGGGCTCGGTCGGAACCATGCCTCACTGCCACGTCCCGGACATGTTCCGCCGCGTCATCGACCTCTTTCTCGCCGGCAGGGAGGACGAGGCGGAACGGGAATTCAACATGCACACGCCGCTGTTCAGGCTGCACGGCCCCCAGGTCAACAAGGAGGTCCTGAGGCTGCGCGGCGTCTTCAAGAGCTCAAGACTGCGCCATCCCGTGCCTCCTACCGACGAGCTGACCCTGCGGGAGCTTCGGCGCCTGGTGGAAGAGCTGGGGCTGGCCCGAACCCGTTGAACCGCAAGTCCCGGTTCCTGCTGCTGGCCGCCAGCTGCCTGTTCTGCGTTCTGGCGACGGAAGCCTTCTTCTACTTTCTCGCCAAGCAGCAGCGAACCTACCCGGCGGTCTGGTATCGCACCGGGGAGGAGCACACAAAGCTTCTCTGCTACGACGGCGAATTCCTCGGCGTCGCGGATTGGGATCTCCGTCTCGAGCAGCCCTACCCGGAGCTCGCCTACGCCGCCAACACGGACGGCGACCCGTCGCTGGCCGGTCTCGATCCGCTGCGCGTCCCGCATGCCATCGAAGTCAGGGTGAACGGAGCGGGTTTCCGCGAGCGGCCGCTGCAGCACTTCACATCCACTCGCGGCAGCAGAACGACCCTCGTGCTCGGGGACAGTTTCGGGGCCGGACAGGGAGTGCGGGTCCGCGACCGTCTGACGGAGCTTCTCGAGACAAGGCTGCGGGCGGGGGGCTCCGACCACCAGCTGGCCAACTTCTGCATGAGGGGGCGCAGCATCCGCCCGGTCAGCCGGACCCTGCACCGCCA
>JAPOZF010000388.1 GCA_026706165.1 Gemmatimonadota bacterium | reverse complement strand
CCTACCGCATCAGCGACGGCCGCGGCGGCGGCGGCTCCGGCGACCAGCGCTTCGCGCCGCTCAACAGCTGGCCGGACAACGGCAACCTCGACAAGGCCCGCCGCCTGCTCTGGCCGGTCAAGAAGAAGTACGGCCGCAACCTCTCCTGGGCCGACCTGATCATCTTCGCCGGCAACTGCGCCCTGGAGTCGATGGGGTTCAGGACCTTCGGGTTCGCCTTCGGGCGGCCGGACGTCTGGGAGGCGGACGAGACGGACTGGGGCTCGGAGACGACGTGGCTCGACGACGAGCGCCACGACGGCGACGGCGAGCTCCAGGGACCTCTGGGCGCCGACCACATGGGCCTGATCTACGTCAACCCGGAGGGGCCGAACGGCAACCCGGACCCGGGCCTGGCGGCCAAGTTCATCCGCCAGACGTTCAAGCGCATGGCGATGAACGACGAGGAGACGGTCGCCCTGATCGCCGGCGGACACACGTTCGGCAAGGCGCACGGCGCCGCCCCTGACGACACGGTCGGCCCCGAGCCGGAGGGGGCCGGCATCGATGAGCAGGGCCTCGGCTGGAGGAACACCCACGGCAGCGGCAAGGCCGGCGACACGATCACCAGCGGCCTGGAAGGGGCCTGGACCACCGACCCGGTGAAGTGGGACAACAACTTCATGGAGAACCTTCACGGCCACGAGTGGGAGCTGACCAAGAGCCCGGCCGGCAAATCGCAGTATGCGCCGAAGAATGCCGAGGCCGCGGCCACCGTGCCGGACGCGCACGACCCGGACAAGAAGCACGCCCCCATGATGCTCACCACCGACCTCTCGCTGAGGGAGGACCCGGATTACGCGCCGATCTCGAAGCGCTTTCTCGAGAACCCGGCGGCTCTCGAAGACGCTTTCGCCAGGGCGTGGTTCAAGCTGATCCACCGCGACATGGGCCCCCGCAGCCGGTATGTCGGCCCCCTGGTTCCCGCCGAGCCGCTGTTGTGGCAGGACCCGGTCCCCGAGGTCGATCACGAGCTGGTCGGGGAGCAGGAGATCGCCGACCTCAAGGCGAAGGTCCTCGCCTCGGGACTGTCGGTTTCGCAACTGGTCTCGACCGCCTGGGCCTCGGCCTCGTCGTTCCGCGGCACCGACAAGCGCGGCGGAGCCAACGGGGCGCGCATCCGCCTGGCCCCGCAGAAGGACTGGGAAGCTAACGACCCGGCAGCCCTCAGCGAGGTGCTGGAGACGCTGGAGGGGATCCGGTCCGAGTTCAACAGCCCGCAGAACGGCGGGAAGCAGATCTCCCTCGCCGACCTGATCGTCCTGGCCGGGTGCGCCGGGGTCGAGCAGGCTGCCGGGAACGCCGGCCACGACGTGCAGGTCCCGTTTGCCCCGGGGCGCACCGACGCGACGCAGGAGTGGACGGACGAGGAGTCGTTCGCCGTGCTCGAACCGACCGCGGACGGGTTCCGCAACTACCTCCAGGCAGGACAGGAAGACCAACCGGAAGACCTGCTGGTGGAGCGGGCATGCATGCTGACGCTGACCGCTCCGGAGATGACGGCCCTCGTCGGCGGCCTGCGCGTCCTGAACGCCAACACCGGCCAGTCCGGACACGGGGTTTTCACCGACCGGCCGGGGTCGTTGACCAACGACTTCTTCGTCAACCTGATGGACATGAACACCGAGTGGACGGCGTCCTCGTCATCGGAGGACGTGTTCGAGGGACGCGATGTCTCCACCGGCGAGGTCAGGTGGACGGGCACCCGGGTCGACCTCGTCTTCGGTTCGAACTCCGAGCTGCGGGCCATCGCCGAGGTCTACGGGTGCGACGACGGGCAGGAGGCGTTCGTGCGCGACTTCGTCGCCGCCTGGGACAAGGTGATGAACCTCGACCGCTTCGACCTGGCGTAGTCACCAAACGGCTTGGCAAACAGCCTGAGGCCCGGAGGGGAGTTCATGTGACTTCCCACCGGGCCTTTTTCATTAATTAATGCATCATTGGTCGCCAGGCGGACTCGAATCGTCGAGTATCTTTGCTCGTGTGAAGTCCCGGATTGTTCCGGCCTTTATTGAGAGGGCTCCCTGCGGAATCCATGGAGTTCATCGACAACGGCTACTGGTGGAAGAGTCTGGTCCTGGACTGCCCGGCCGGCGCGGACGGCCTGACCGCCCGGGTCCGGGTTCGCCAGCCCCAGGGATACGTCCAGGAACTGACGGTTGACGAGGTGGAGGTGCGGGACGGCAAGGCCCGCGTCCCCATC
>JAPOZF010000782.1 GCA_026706165.1 Gemmatimonadota bacterium | reverse complement strand
TGGTTCAGCTCCCACTCCGACAGGAGCCAGGGGAGGACAGCGGCGCTTGCGGCGAGGCCCAGGATCAGGGCCGCCCGGCTGCCGGAGAGGGATCGGGCTGCAGGGCTCATCGACTGCCCGGCGTTGCCGGCCGGTTCCCCGCGGCCGTGGCAGCCGACAGCCTGACCGGGTTTCCCATGCGTGAGCCCGGGATCATCCGGCCCCCGCCAGGGTGCGCTTTGCCTCGGCGCGGGCAGCCTCCATGAGCTCGAGGTCCCGCAGGGGGTCGGCGACGACGAACCGGGGGATCCCTGCCTGCCTCGTCCCGAGAATCTCGCCCGGGCCGCGGATCTCGAGGTCGCGGTGGGCGATCTCGAAACCGTCGTTGGTAGCGCAGAATGCGCGCAACCGCTGTTCGGCCCGGGTCTCGCCCTCCCTTTCGGACGCCTCGGAGCAGTCGATGAGAATGCAATAGGATTGCCCCTCTCCCCGGCCGACCCGGCCCCGCAGCTGGTGCAGCTGCGCCAGGCCGAATCTCTCGGCGTGCTCGATCACCATGACCGTCGCCTCCGGGACGTCGACCCCGACCTCGATTACAGTGGTGGCGACGAGCACCTGCACCTCCCCGCGGGCAAACTGCTCCATCTGCTCGGTCTTCTCCGCGCTGGCCAGGCGCCCGTGCAGGAGGCCGACCTCGAAACCCGCCAGCGGCCCGGAATCCCTCACCTCCTCGAAACCGTCGACCGCGGACTTAAGGTCGAGCTTTTCCGATTCCTCGATTACCGGGTACACGATGTAGACGCGTTCCCCGCAACGCAGGCGGCTTGCGGCGAACTCGAGGATCTTCGCGCGGCTGGCGGGTGTCCGCAGCTCGGTACGCACCGGCTTGCGCCCGGGGGGGACTTCGTCGAGGACGGAGACTCCGAGGTCGCCGTAAAGGGTGAGGGAGAGGGAGCGGGGAATCGGGGTAGCGGTCATGACGAGGATGTCGGCGGCGGGGGCTTTCCCGTACAGCCTGGCGCGCTGGGCAACCCCGAACCGGTGCTGCTCGTCGACGACCCCGAGACCGAGGCGGCTGAAGCGGACCCCGGTCTCGATCAAGGCGTGGGTTCCGACGGCGACGGCAGCGGCCCCGGACTGGATCGCCGTCAGGATTTCTTCGCGCACGGCTTTCCTCTGACCTCCCGCCAGCAGCACCGCGGCGACCCCGAGAGGTTGCAGCAGGGACTGGAGGTAGTAGAAGTGCTGCTCGGCAAGGATTTCGGTGGGCGCCATCAGGGCGGCCTGGTACCCGGCCTCGACCGCGGTCATCATGGCGCAGAGGGCGACAAGGGTCTTGCCCGACCCGACCTCCCCGTGCAGAAGGCGCCGCATCGGCCGCGGATCCCCCATGTCCGCGCTTATCTCGGACAGGGCGCGCGACTGCGCCCCGGTGAGGTCGAACGGCAGCGAGGACAACAGCCCGGGAACCAGCCTGGTGCTCCTCCCGAACTGGTGCCCGCGGCGGTCTCTCTGCCGCCGCCGCCGCTCCAGGAGGGCGAGCTGCAGGCCGTACAACTCGTCGAATGCCAGGCGTTTCCTCGCCCTGCGGAGCTCGTCGAACGATCCCGGGAAGTGTATGGTGCGGAGCGAGTTGTGCAATTCATCCAGATCGTTCCTCCGGCGCATGGCCGGGTCGAGGGGTTCCTCCGTTCCCGGCAGGTACCCATCGAGGGCGGTCCGCACGACAGCGCGAAATCCTCGGCTGCGCAGGCCGCGCTCCTTCATGTCGGCCGTGGTGGCGTACAGCGGAATGATTCCCCCGGTATGGATGAGCCCGCGGTCCCCTGCCGAGGAGAGGAACTCGTACTCCGGATGGGGCATCTGCAGGCGCCCCCGGTACTCTTCCACCCTGCCGCTCAGGGCGAGGAGATCCCCGACTTCCGCCCTGACGTACTGGCCGCCCTGGAACCAGACGCACCGCAGGGTTCCCGAGCCGTCGCTGACGTCGACGCTGGCCGGCAGCGGCCGGCCTCTCCGGGTGCGCGCGAAACCGGGCGAGGAGCAGGCGGTTACCGTGGCGATCACAGTCACCTCCCCTCCTGTTGCCAGATCGGAGACCGCCGTCACGGCGCTGCGGTCGAGGTACCGCCGCGGCAACCGCAGGAGCAGGTCGGCAACGGTTTCGATCCCCGCCTCCCTGAGCGCCCGGCCCCGCCTCGAGCCAACGCCCCGGACTTCCGCGATGGCGGTGGACAACCGCGGTCCGGTCCGCTCAGGCACC
>JAPOZF010000181.1 GCA_026706165.1 Gemmatimonadota bacterium | reverse complement strand
CTCCTTCGTCACCGGCACCGCGTTCACGGTGGACGGCGGCATCACCGCAGCCTACGTGACCCCGGAGTAGCCCCCGGAGCCTTGATCCCCTGCCGCCAACGGCCGGCATCTCTGGCCGCGCATCTCCAGCCAGCCCTCGCCGCCCCGGCCGGAGTTCCAGTCCGCCATCGAAAGCGGCGGCCCTCGCCCGGTCGATTCATCGGCGTTACACTAAACCCGCCTCGCCCCGACGCAACTGGGCGCACCCCACCAGGGAGACCATATAAATGAAAGAGTACTTCAAGGGGATTCCGCAGATTCGCTACGAGGGCCCGGACTCGAAGAACCCGCTGGCCTTCAAGCAGTACGACCCGGACCAGCAGGTCGGCAAAAAGACCATGGCCGAGCACCTGCGTTTCTCCGTCGTCTTCTGGCACACCTTCAAGGGGACCGGCGCCGACCCGTTCGGCGGGCCGGTCTACGACCGCCCCTGGGACGAAGCCACCGACCCGATGCAGCGGGCCGAGGACACCATGCGGGCGGCGTTCGAGATGTTCACCAAGCTCGGGGTGCCGTTCTACGCCTGGCACGACCGCGACATCGCCCCGGAAGCCGACACCCTCGCCGAGACCAACGAGCGGCTCGACCGCATCGGGGCGCTAGCAAGGAAGCTGCAGCGGGACACCGGGGTGAGGCTGCTCTGGGGCACGTCGAACATGTTCTCGCACCCGCGCTTCACCCACGGGGCGGCGACCAACCCCGACGCCCACGTCTTCGCCTACGCCGCGTCGCAGGTGAAGAAGGCGATGGAGCTCACCAAGCAGCTCGGCGGCGCCAACTACGTGTTCTGGGGAGGGCGCGAAGGCTACTCCAGCCTGCTCAACACCGACATGGCCCGCGAGCAGGACAACATGGCGCGCTTCCTCGAGATGGCCGCCGACTACAAGAAGGAGATCGGCTTTCGCGGCACCCTCCTGGTCGAGCCCAAGCCCAAGGAGCCGACCAAGCACCAGTACGACTACGACGCCGCCACGGTGCTCGGCTTCCTGCGCAAGTACGGACTGCACGACCGCTTCAAGCTGAACCTCGAGGCCAACCACGCGACCCTGGCGGGGCACACCTTCGAGCACGACCTAACAGTGGCCGCGGCCGACGGCATGCTCGGCAGCATCGACGCCAACCGCGGCGACCTCCTCCTCGGATGGGACACCGACCAGTTCCCCACCGATCTCTACGGCACGACTTACGCGATGATGGTGATCCTGAAGTACGGGGGCATCCGCCCGGGTGGGATCAACTTCGACGCCAAGGTGCGGCGCGGCTCCTTCGACTCCGTCGACCTGTTCCACGCCCACATCGGGGGCATGGACAGCTTCGCCCGCGGCCTGAAGATCGCCCACCGGATCATCGAGGACGGAGTGGTAGGCGACTTCATCAAGGAGCGCTACAAGTCCTACCGCTCCGGCATCGGCAGGAAGATCGCCGCCGGAAAGACCGGCTTCGCCGAGTTGGAGAGCTATATCCTGCGGGAGGGAGAGCCGGAGAAACGGAGCGGCCGCGAGGAGATGCTGGAGAACATCATCAACTCCTACCTGTAGGACAGCCGCGGGTGCGGCCGGTCACCGGGCACGGCTGCCGCCCCTCACTGGCGCACGAACTTCTGGACCCGGCCGTCGGTCTGCACCTCGCTGATGTAGAGGTCGCCGCGCGAGTCGGTCCAGATGCCGTGGGGGCAGCCCTTGAACTCGCCCGGGGTATCGGTGCGCTCCCCGCGGCCCCAGCGGCACAGAAGCTCACCCCGCAGGTTGTAGATGCTGACGCGCTGGTTGAGCTCGGCGACGTAGACGATGCCGTCGCCGTCGATGTGGATGGTGTCCGGCTCGCTGAGGTCCCCCCACTCCTCGAGGTAGGTCCCCTCGGTGTCGAAGATCTGGATGCGGTCGTTGGAGCGGTCGCAGACCATGACGCGGTCGTCGGGGTCGACGCGGACGCAGTGCGAGATGTCGAACTGACCCCGGCCGGTGCCCGGCTCCCCCCATGATTCGAGCAGCTCCCCCGCAGCCGAGTACTTGTGGACGCGGGCGTTGTCGTAGCCGTCCGATATGTAGAGAAACCCCTGCGAGTCGAAGGCGACGTCGGTCGGCCGCCGGAACGGTTCCCCCTCGGCGCCAGCAACCCCGGGAGTGCCGATGGTCAGCAGCTCCTCACCCGACGGCGACATCTTGCGGACGCAGTGGATCTCGTACTCCGTGCACCACAGGTTG
>JAPOZF010000056.1 GCA_026706165.1 Gemmatimonadota bacterium | reverse complement strand
CCGATCAGCAGCGCCGGGGCCGCCCCGTCCCCCCGGGAGCGCAGCATGCAGAAGGGATCGGCGCGGACCAGGGTGGTCCCCTCGCCGACCTCGGGGACCACCTCCCCCGTGGGGCCGACCGGTTTCACCGCCATCTCAAGGTCGGCGTCGGCAACCCCGGGGCGGAACGCGGTGGGACCGTCGTTCTTGAAGCGCTTCTGCACGAGGACGTCCCATTCCCCGGCGCCGCGCCCCGCCAGCAGCAGGCTCTCCGGGCCGTCGCATCTCAGCGGAAGCAGCGCCTGCAGCCGGATAGGCTGTTCGCCGCGGTTGACCAGGACCTGCCGGACCGCGGCCGAGCCGCGGTCATGCGCCTGCCACACCTCCCGGCGCAGCTCGTACCCGGAGGCTTCGAAGCGGTCGGCGACCACGTCACCGGCAACCCCGGCGAGCTCGAGCGGGGATTCCTCTCGGCTGGAGTGCCGCCATTCCCGCGGCGGGGGCGGGTCCGCATCGGGCGGGGTCCAGGTGCCGGTGATGGAGGCGGTCTCCCCCCGCTCCGGGGAAGCCGCGGTCAGCCGCCATGGCAACACCCCGGCGGGAAGGTCGATTTCGATTCGAGCCGCGCTCATGGAAACCGAACCGGCGTTTCCACCGCTTGGGAGCCGCCGATGTCGGGCAACCCCGTCAGCACGCGCACACCGTCGATTCGGCCAGCACGGGCCCTCCGCGAAAGCCGACCCACTCCGCGGCTGCAACAGGAGGTCTTTCGAAACGCATTCATTATTGCCTGCATCACCCTCAATGCCTACAATGGAGGCATGGCCATCCTCAATATCCGCAGACTCAGCGACGACGTGCACGCCCGGCTGCGAGTCCGCGCCGCCCGCGCTGGCCGCAGCATGGAGGCCGAGGCCCGGGAAATCCTCGCCCGTGCCTGCGCCGGGACTTATGATGCACCCGGAGGCAGCAGCGAGGTTCGGGACGCCGCCGGCTCCAGCCTCTCTCTCAATCTGACTCCCGGGCAGCTTCATTCCGCCCAGCGCCACGCCGAGCGCCGCGGGACGACCCTGGAGGATCTCCTGCGGCAGCTTCTCGAACGCGAGTTGGCGGACAACGATGCAGGCCGGTGGTCCGACGATCTCTTCGGCCGCATGGACGCGGCCGGGGGAGACTCCGGAGGGGCGACCTGGACACGCGACGAGCTCCATCGTGTCTAGTCCGCGGGTCTTCCTCGATACCAACGTCCTCCTCTACACCGCCGACCGGCACGACCCTGTCCGCCAAAGGCGCTGCCGTTCCCACCTGAGGGCCCTGTCCGAATCGGGGTGCACCGTCATCTCCACCCAGGTGTTGCAGGAGTTCTACGCGGCCGCCACTCTCAAGCTCGGCATCGCACCGCCGAAAGCGCGTGAGATCCTCACCTCCCTCCGTCAGATCCCCACCGTCACCCTGACCCCCGACCTCATCGACCAGGCCATCGTCTGCCACCAGGCCGACCGGATCTCATTCCGGGACGCCCTCATCATCGTCGCCGCCGGCAGTGCCGACTGCTCCATATTGCTCTCCGAGGACCTCAACGCCGGGCAAACCATTCGCGGGGTCCGCGTCGAAAACCCGTCGACCTGGGAGGTCGAACCGGGGGCCTAGGCTGCCCGCCGACCACTTTCCTGCCACACCCCGAACAAGGAGCAGTCCCGGAACCTTGCGCCGGTGAGGCATAGGCGCAGGGACCCAATCGGCCCGCGCAGCGGCTCACTCCTGCGCTACGAACTGGATCCACAGCGGACCGCCGCCGACGTCGTGGCGCTCGAGCGTCTCGAGGGAGCCGTCCGCCGGATCGATCCGGTACGAGACCAGCCGGTTCGAGTCCTGCCCGGCGGAATACAGGTAGCGCCCCCCCGGGGCGATGTCGAAGAAACGCGGCGTCGCCTCGGTCTCGAAGTGGCCCTTCGCCGCGAGTCTGCCGTCCCCCCCCACCTCGAACAGCGCCAGGGTGTCGTGGCCGCGGTTGGAGGCGTAGAGGTGGCGGCCGTCTGCGCTGATCCTGATTTCGGCGGTGGTCTTGCCCTCGAGATCGGTCCCCTCAGGCACCGTAGGGATCAGCTGAAACGGCTCGAGCGTTCCCCTGTCCGGGTCGAAGTGGAAGGCGGAGACGGTGTTGCCGTTCTCGTTGACCGAGTAGAGGAAGTCCCCCCGCGGGTGGAAGACGAAGTGGCGCGGCCCCTCCTCGCTGTCCGGCCCGGCGACCGGCGGGTCGTTGGGG
>JAPOZF010000583.1 GCA_026706165.1 Gemmatimonadota bacterium | reverse complement strand
GCGTCCCGTCCTCTCAGCAGCTCGTTGCAGCGCGCGGCGATGGCGGCGACGTCGTTGGCCCTGCTGTCGGAAGCCTCCCCCAGGCCGACCGGCCCGTCGTCGGTGTGCACCTTGAAGATCACGTGCCCGGAGATCTTTCCGGTGTAGCGGGGAAGGGTTTCGTAGTAGCGGGGGGTTTCGATCTGGATGACTTCGATTTTGCGGATCTTCATGGCTCTTGCCAAGTATGCTGTCCCGGGTACGCGCGGCGGCGGTTCCCCCTGAATTGAGCGTTCACGAGTCGAGGTGAGTCGACCGGTCCGGCCGCGAAGGGAGGTTCATCTGCTGCCGTCCGGGGGAGCTTCCGGTCCGGGGAAAGGAAACCGGGAAATCCGAAAGATCGCCGGTATCCCGGCGGTGTTGATCCATCGGTCGTCATCCCGAGGTGAAAGCGGCGTAGAGCGCCTCTACCCCGTCGGGCGCCGGCTCTTCGGCGAGAACGGCGAAGCCGTAGCGCAGGCGCAGGGCGTCCCCTTCGGTGATTTCGAGATCGCCCGACATCAGCAGCCCGGCCCCGAGGAGGTTGGCGCGCGTGAACCAGGTGACCGGGTGCCGGGGGTTGTCCGGGTGATCCATCATTACCACCGCGCCCCCGGCCGCGCCCGCGGCGCTCACCCAGCGCGCCCGCTGTCCCATGATGCTCTCGTGGCCGGAGGTTCCCTCGCTGCTGCGGTGGCGGGCTCCGGAAAAAGGGGGTCCCATGCGCAGCTCGAAGCCGCTGTAGTGCGACTTCCGGGACGCCCCCAGTCTCAGCGGGCCGCCCACCGGCTCGATGCAAGTATGGACGTCCCAGTGGTAGGCGAGAGGGTCCCCGGTTCCGCTCACCTGGTACCGGCGCGTTTCCGTGGCCATGACTTCGTCCGCGGGGTCGAGCCAGCTCAGCTTCTCTTCGACGACCGGGCGGCCATCCTGCTCGTCGATTTCCGAGAACCGGTCGTGCCGCTGCACGCCGTGCGTGCCCTCGACCAGCTCGTAGCGGTCCTTCTCCGGGAGGTACCAGGGCCCGCCCCAGAGGTTGGCCCCGTTGGCGAAGACCCAGCCGAAGTAGAGGCCGGTATGCCAGGGATGGTCCGCCGGCCGGTACTCGGTCACCAGCCCTCCGGCGGATGTGTATATCGGGGCGAAGCAGGGTTTGGGGGACTCGCTGCGCGGCAGCTCCTCGCTCGCCCTGTAGAGGGCGGCAAGCCGCTCTCCGTCGAGGATCTCGAACCCGAATGCGTTCCGCCGGATGTGCAATTTGGTCATCGGGTGATTTGCGCCGATTGTTGGGCAGTTGCCCATGCCCGGCCTGGTCCGTCAACCTTTCAGCCGTGTCGGACCCCACGGCCGGCGGCCCTTCGCCGCATTGGAGCGGTCGCTTGCCCGCCGCGGGCGGAGAAGGAACGGCCAAACCAGTTGTTGCAGCAAGGAAAGGGTGTGAAAGTGACAGAGCGAAGAAGGAGGTTCGGGACCGTTGCCGGCCCCCATCCAAAGACTGCCCGCGCCGGCATGGCGGTGCTCCGCGCCGGGGGGAACGCCGTGGACGCGGCAGTGGCGGCCGCCTTCACCGAGGGGGTGGTCGAGCCGCTTCACAACGGCATCGCCGGGTACGGCGGCTGCATGGTCGTCCACCTCGCCGGGCGCCGGAGGGTCGTCGCCGTCGACTGCAACTCTACCGCCCCGGCCGCGGCCTCGGAGGGGATGTTCAGCATCGAGAAAGCGCCGCCGCCTGCCGGGTACCGGGTTCCGGGAAGGGCCAACATCTTCGGTCCCCTCGCAGTCGGGGTTCCAGGAGTCGTGGCCGGGCTCTGCCTGGCGCTGCGCCGCTACGGCACCATGCCGCTGGCGGAGGTGGCGAAACCGGCGATAAGCGCCGCCCGCTTCGGGTACGTCCCGGGCGGCCGGAACCGCCTCGGGCTGGTGGAGAACGCCGCGGCCTGGCGGGGCGATTTCCCGGAGACGGCGCGCCTTCTGCTCAAGGATGGACGCCCTCCCCGCCGCGGGGAGCGGGTCACAAACCCGGAGCTGGCCCGCACCCTCGAGGAGCTGGCAGAAGGGGGTCCGTCGATCTTTTACGGCGGCCCGCTGGGGAAGAAGATCGCCTCCCGTGTCGAGGAGCTGGGCGGCTGTCTTTCCGTTGAGGACATGCGCGGGTACCGCGCCCGGGTAGTCGAGCCGTACGCAGCCTCCTACCGGGACTGCAGGCTGTTCACCCCGCCCCCGGGGGC
>JAPOZF010000778.1 GCA_026706165.1 Gemmatimonadota bacterium | reverse complement strand
CCCCGCGATCGTCTCCGCGGATGCCCTGACCAGAACCAAGGTCATGTCGGGCGCCAGTTCCACGATGCTCTTCTCGAAATGATCGAGAATGGCCTGACGGGCCCAGGCCCGTTCGCCCACGTAGTAATCGAAATACAGCTGCCCGTAGACGGCGTTCTCGATGTGGAGGCCGATGGCGACGTAGTCCGGGTTGCGGAGGGCCCCGGGAGCGGTGTGATAGGCGAGGCTGTGGCGCTGCATCATCTCCTTGACCTTGGGGGGAAGGGCAAGAATCTGCTCCTGCTCCCCGGGGTTTAACAGGTTCTCGTCGTCGAGCCCGGGATGCCCGCTTATGTGGGGAATCTTCCAGTGGTCGTGGATCATCCTCAGGCCGTTGCCCTCACCCATGACCTCGCGGCTCCAGCGCTGAAGCCCGCCGGCGAGTGTGGTGGTGCCCGCATACTCGCAGCCAATCAGGATCGCTCTCATCTTTTCCTCTCGCGGATCGGTCGGTTCGTCCGCCGTCGCAGCGGACTGTTCGTGGTTGCCTCCGGGAGGAGGTTGACAATTTCGCGCAACCAACGCCATATCGTAGAGGGTTCGCGGCGAAAATAACTCCGGCCGCACAGCCCCGGGCAGCTTATCCCCTGGGATGCTGTCCATTTCCGAGGAGGGACCGGACCCTCCGGGCAATCTGGAGAGGAGATACCATGCGCGTAGCGGTAATCGGTGCGGACCGGCCCTGGGGTGCGCTGCTGGCAGCCGGGTTGGGTTCCGGCTTCGAAGTGGCGGCTATCGGCGGGGAAGAGGCCAGCGGCCTGGCCGGCTACCGGCAGGCCGACCTGCTCCAGCGCGAGTCGCTGGACGCGGCCCTGGCCGGCGCCGAAGCGATCATACACGCGGCCGCCAGCGAACCGGCCGGCGACGACGAACAGGCCCTGCTCGACTCGGCGGCTCGGGGCACCTACGTGGCGCTGACGGCCGCCTGCGCCGCCGGCATCGGGAAAGCGGTGCTGCTGAGTCGTCTCGACCTGGTGCGGGGTTACCCGGAAGAATTCCTGGTCGATCCGCAGTGGAACGCACTTCCGCGGGCCGAGGCCGGGTCGCTGGCCCCGCATATGGCCGAGCTGGTCGGCCGCGAGATCGCCCGCACCGGCCGCATCGAGGTGCGCTGTCTGCGCCTGGGGGATCTCGGCACGGAAACCACGGCCGAGGACGCCGTTGCGGCAGTGGGTCAGGCCCTTTCCTCCGAACGCAAAGGCCATCACTGGTCGCTGGAGCACGTGGCGTCGAGCGGGCGCTTCGCCTGATAGGAATGGGACCATGGCAACTGTGAACGAAGGAAAAGTGGTGTTGTTCGGGGCGGGGGGTCCGGTCGGGGCCGCGGCGATCGCGGCGCTGAAAGGGCATTACACGTTGCGGGTGACCGACCTCCGGCCGATGGCGGAGATCGCCGCCTCGCCGCCGCAGAGCCCCAGGGCGCCGGTCCCGGAGGTGTTGGGGCCGCCGCACGAAAACCGGGTCGTCGACATCACCGACTACGAGCAGGTGCTGGCAGCCTGCGAGGGCATGGATGCTGCGGTCAACGTGTCCGTCGTCCGGCCGCACCCGGTGCTCGCCTTCCAGGTCAACATGGTCGGCGCCTACAACGTGGCCAAGGCCTGCGTCGCCTGCGGGGTAAGGAGGCTGATCCACACCGGGCCTTTCCACACGTCCCTCGGACACGACGCCGACTACTGGAACGACTTCCAGGTGGAAGCCGACATCCCGCTGCACCCGGGCGGCGATCTCTATGCGCTGAGCAAGTATCTCGGGGGACACGTCACGCGCGTCTTCGCCGAGCGCGAAGGCCTCGAGGTGCTCTCCTTCATCTATACGCACTTCCGCCCCGGGGAAGTCCTGCCCGAAGAACGAGGGAGCGGCGTGTATCCCTACACGACCTCTTGGGAGGATACCGGGGAGGCGTTCCTGTACGGGTTGCGGGCGCCGGAGATGCCGTCGCCGTACGAGAATTTCTTCATCTGCGCGCGGCTTCCCCACGACAAGTACCGGCCCGACAAGGCCGGGCAGCTCCTGGGATGGGAGGCCAAGGACCGGTTCGAAGCTCTGTACCGTCGCTGATCCGGCTCGGCAGGAGACAGGTCAGCGCACCCCGGGGTTCCCCACTGGCGGTGTGACGTCTCCTGCCGACCCCCCTCCTGCCTGCCTGAGATTACAGCAGCCGGCAAGCCGGTGGGCGATTCCCCGGCCCCGTACGAGAGGCCTGCCAGGTG
>JAPOZF010000443.1 GCA_026706165.1 Gemmatimonadota bacterium | reverse complement strand
TCCTTTTTCCCGCGCCCGTTCGTTCATGCGAGTGTTATAATTTGAGCCCCTGCCGTTTTTCAGCAAAGCCCATGCAAACCCGGTCCCCGAATCTTCTGCCCGCGAAAATGAGGTTCCTTTCGGGACATCTGCCTCCCATTTCCGGAGCTTGACCCGTTGAACAGCATATCGCGTTCCCGCCTGGCCAGCCTTTCCGAACCTGTTCGCGCCGCCCTGGACCGCATGCGCGGGGATGCCGTCGTCGAGCGCATCTGGAACAGGGACCACACCCTCTGGTCCCCCGACCCGGCCGAAATCAGCAACCGCATGGGGTGGATGGACAGCCCCGAAGCCATGGTGCCCGGGATCGGTGAGATCGATCCGGTGGTCGAGGCCGTCTGCGCGAGCGGCTGCACCCATGCCCTTCTCCTCGGCATGGGAGGGTCCAGCCTGGCTTCCGAGGTGTTGCGCAACATCTTCGGCTTCGCCCCCGGGCATCTCGACCTCGCCGTGCTCGACAGCACCGATCCGGCAGCCGTCCTCCGGCAGGCGCGGCGGCTCGAGCCCCAGCGGACCCTCTTCATTGCCGCCACAAAGTCGGGAGGCACGGTCGAGACCATCTCCTTCCTCAACTACTTCTACAACGTTCTTCACGATGCCCTCGGACCGGGGAGAGCGGGAGACAGGTTCATCGCCATCACCGACCCCGGCAGCGGTCTCGAGGAGCTTGCCCGAGGTCTCGGTTTCCGCCACCTCTTCCTCAACGACCCGGACATCGGGGGGCGCTATTCGGCGCTTTCGTTCTTCGGGATGGTGCCGGCGCGTCTCGCCGGCATCGACGTCGGGCGCCTGTTGGAGAGGGGGCGGGAAGCGGTGGAGCAGTGCCGGTCAGCAGAGGACAACCCCGGTCTCTTCCTCGGGGCCGCCATCGCCTGCGGCGCCCTCGCCGGCCGCGACAAGCTGACCCTGTCCGCCTCTCCCGCCATGGCGCCGCTGGGGGCCTGGATCGAACAGCTGATCGCCGAGAGCACTGGCAAGCAGGGCAAGGGGATCCTCCTGGTCGACGGCGAAGCCCTCCCGGGCCCGGAGCATTGCGCAGACGACAGGCTGTTCGTGCGCGTGCGGCTGGCCGGGGACTCCGCCCTCGACGGCAGGCTGGAGGCGCTTGCCGCGGCGGGGCACCCGGTTATCACCCTCGATGTCGACGATGCCTTCGACGTCGCCGGTCAGTTCGTCATCTGGGAAGTCGCCACCGTCGTCGCCGCTCACCTGCTCGGGATCAACCCGTACGACCAGCCGGACGTCGAGGCGGCCAAGCGGCTCGCCGGGGAAATGACGGAAGCCTACCGAAACGACCGCACCCTGCCGCCCGGGGAGTCCGCACTGGTGGACGGGGACCTGCGGATCTACGGGGCCGGCCCGGGGGATACCTGCCTGGAAGAGGCGCTGTCGGCCTTGTTCGACGCGGCTGCGACTTCGGGGAAGGTCCGCAGCTACCTCTGCCTGCAGGCCTGGCTCCCCCCGGAGGCGGCGACCGATGCCGCCCTCGAGCGCCTGCGGCTGGCGATCCGCGACCGCACCGGCCTGGCGGTCACCCTCGGGTACGGGCCGCGCTTCCTGCACTCGACGGGGCAGCTGCACAAGGGGGACGCCGGGCAGGGGCTGTTCCTGCAGCTCACCTGCGACGAGGCCGAAGACGCCGCCATACCGGACCGCGCCGGCAGCCCGGAATCGTCCATGTCGTTCGGGGTGCTGAAGGCGGCGCAGGCCCGCGGCGACCGCCAGGCCCTCATCGAGGCCGGACGAAAGGTGCTGCGCCTCCACCTCGGGGCCGACGTTCCCGGCGGCCTGGACAGAATCGCCCTGGCCGCGACTGGAGAAGGCTGAAGGCTTCAGCCTCCATTTCCGCGGCGGACAAGCCACAGGTTGCCTGCCGGCCCATGTGGCAATCCGGGGGCTGGTTACGGCCCCAGGGCAAGCGCAGGCTGCCCCGGAGGATGCCCCGGGCAGGTCTGCCAGTCATTACAGCCCGCTTTCCCGAAAGCTGCCCGTTCCCGGCGCCGGCGCGGTACCGGTTGCCCACCGGACCGATGCCGCAGTCCGGGGCCACGATGAAGCCGCGGCCCCGGTGAAAGACAAGCCGTCCAAGGATGCCCTGCGCAGGTCAGCCGGCCGTTACAACCGCTTTCCCGAAAGCTGCGCCCGCAGCATCTCGACGAACGCGGCTGCCGCCGGGGAACGCCGCCTGCCCTTGTGCTCGACGAGGCCGATGTCTC
>JAPOZF010000040.1 GCA_026706165.1 Gemmatimonadota bacterium | reverse complement strand
AAGATGTCGGCGCAAGCTCCCGGGGTCGTGACCACGTCGAGCGGGGACAGGGTGAAGGGCTCCTCCTCCCCGGTGGTGTAGGTGCTGGCGGTGACGATGGTCTCGCCCAGCTCGATGAGGGTGCGCCGCAGCACCAGGAGCACGGCCGCGGTATCGCCGGCGGCCAGGCGCAGGGTCTGCCGGGCCGGCTCGAAGCCGATGAATGAGGCCGCCAGGCCGCGCGTTCCCAGGTGCCGGGTGGAAAAGGCGAAGCGGCCGTCGCGGCCCGTTATCGCCCCGTCGGTTGTTTCGAGGATCTGCACGTTGACGAAGGCCATCGGCTGCCGCGTTTCGTCGACGACCTGTCCCCGGACGAAAGCCCTGCCCTGCGCCAGGGCAGGCAAGGGGAAGCAGGCGCCGAAGAGGAGAGCCGCCACGCACGATCGCATCTTCACAGCCGCGCCCCCCGGATCACCGTCTGCAGGGCCTCGAGGTGGGACTGCAGGGCTTTGGAACCCTTTTCAGTCAGGCGGTACCAGGTCACTGGCTTGCGGTTCTCGAAGCGCTTGTCCACGTCGAGGTACCCGGCGTCCTCCAGCTTGCGCAGGTGCGCCCCGAGGTTGCCGTCCGTCTCCTGGAGGAGCTGCCTGAGGCTGGTGAAGGTCATGGCGTCGACATCGGCCAGCAGCACGCAGGCGCCGAGGCGGCTGCGGTGCTCCAGCAGCTTGTCCAGCCGGACCAGCCCCTCGGAGGTTACCTCTGCGGGTTGCGACGGCTTCTTCATCCCCGGTCCCCGCGCGCGCGAGTCCGCGTGAATTCGTGCGCCGCTGCATCCCGGCTCTCAACCCGCCCGAACGAGTCGTACCCAGGATGTGCGGCGGGAGAAGACAACGCCTCAGCCGGTTGCGGCGGCTTCCTCATTTTTCGGCCTCATCCACAGGGCGCTGGCCACCAGGGCCGCGGCCGCGGCCATACCGACGATGGTCCAGGGGTAACTCTGGATGTGGTCGACCGCGGCCGATCCGACGATGAGCAGGATCCCCGGCCAGAGAGTGCGCCGGTCGATGTGCAGCCCGCCCAGGAAGAGCACGGCGCCGGAGAGGAGGGCGAAGAGCTGACCGATCACCCAGCCGTCGAACCGGTGGGAGAAAGCGATCGACAGCACCGCCATCCCGCCGAGGAAGATGGTGCCGAAGTGCAGGGCGCTCCTGGCGCCCAGACCGGGCCTGCGGAGTCCCTGCTTCCGCTCCTGCCGGGTGCCCAGGCCGAGGCTGATGAGGAAGCCGGCGAGCGGGGCGGTCATCCAGTACAGGGGGGCGTAGTCCATGGCGAAATCGTTGAGGGCGTACCCGGCGGCGATGATCACCGCCCACATGAGGGTTATTCCCAGGTAGCGGTACTGCCCCTTCTCCCGCCGCTCCACCGCCCGGCGGAGGAAGGACACGTCCTCTTCGAGCTTCTGCGTCACCTTCGGGTCCATGGGGAGTCTCCTTTGCGCGGCTGCCGCCCTGAAAACCGGGAGAGCGGCGGCCTTTCCATTGATGGGGGTTCCAGTGGCTTCCCAACTATTGCAGAGTTCTCTATAAAATAGAGTTGACAGCCGCCTTGTCAACTGTTTCTTCAACACACAACCCCTTACGACTGGAGGTTACCCATGGGACTTCCGAAGAACGCGACGCCGGCGATACTCGCCCTGCTGCTGTCCGTGAACGCGGGTCTTGCCCAGCCAGCCCCTCCGGACGTGGTGGTGGCCGAGCCATTCACCCCGGAGGAGTTCGAGGGCGACCAGGGCGGCTTCATCCTCCTGTCCTGGAACGCGGTGGAGGGAGCGGACGGATACCGGGTTTACCGCGAGATAGGGGTCACTCACGGCCTCGATGAACAGGGAAACGTGGTAGAGCTGGATCCCTCCGCGACTGCCTTCGTGCCGTGGGCTTTCGTCGAGGCTGAGGCTGGGGAAACTGTCGTAAGGGTCGTCGTCGCGTTCCTCGACAGCGATTGGGACACCCCGTGGGCGGTCAGGACCATGCAGAATACCGATGACGGGCCGGTCTATTCCGAGCCGGTGTACTTCCACGTGCAGGTGGAAGGGATACCGACGGGAGTGGAGGCGCGCAGCTGGGGGGCCGTGAAAGCCGCCAGGTGAGGTCACCCTTCGACGCGGAGAAGCCAAAGGCGTCGAAAGAGCACAATCCCCTGCCTAGTGCCTGCTGCCCGCTTGCGCAATTCCGCGTGAATCCGGTCGCCTCCTTCCAGCTCGCCTCTTTGCCTTCGCTCGCCCGGAC